>JBEGQB010000006.1:0-21005 GCA_041181165.1 Actinomycetota bacterium | reverse complement strand
ATCTGATTCGCGCCGCCGAGCGCGGCGTTCAGGTCGCCGTATTGGTCGAGTTGAAAGCGCGCTTCGACGAAGCCGTGAACGTCACGTGGGCCAAGGCCTTCGAGCGCGCCGGCGTGCACGTCGTGTACGGCGTCGTCGGATTGAAGACCCATGCCAAGTGCGTGCTCGTGGTGCGCGAGGACTCCGATGGCCTTCGCCGCTACGCGCATTTCGGCACGGGTAACTACAACTCGCGTACGGCGCGTCTGTACGAAGACCTCGGCTATTTCACGTGCGAGCCCGACATCACCTCGGACGCTGCGCAGTTGTTCAACCATCTCACCGGTTATTCGCGCGACGTCGAGTACCAGCGATTGGTGGTCGCGCCCGAGCGCCTTCGTGCTCGGATGACCGAACTGATTCGCAACGAAGCCGAACACGGATCGTCCGGACACATCTCGATGAAACTCAACTCGCTTGCCGATCTGGAGATCATCGAAGAGCTGTACAGCGCTTCACAGAAGGGCACCAGGGTCGATCTCGTGGTTCGGGGTATCTGCAGCCTGAAGGCGGGTGTGCCCGGATTGTCGGAGAACATCCGTGTTCGTTCGGTTCTCGGGCGTTTCCTCGAACATTCGCGTATCTACCGATTCGCCAACGGCGGGGGCGATGCCAAGCCTTTGCATCTGATCGGATCAGCCGACTTGATGGGTCGCAACCTCGATCGCCGGGTGGAGGTCCTGACTCCGCTCACCAATGCCCGTCATCAGGAATGGCTCGATCACACGCTCGAGGTCTTGCTGGACGAAGCGTGCCCGGCTTTCGAGATGCGTGCCGACGGTTCGTGGGAACGTGTGGGCCCGACGATGTTCGAGCCGCATCCGCAGCGTCTCATGTACGAATGGGCATCGGATCAGCAGACCCGCCGGTCGAACCGCTCGGCCTGACTTCACCGAGCCCACCCGGGTTGGGTTCCAAACATTCCCATCAGTTCACCTGACGTTCACCTGGATATCGGTTCCCCGACAGGTCGGTTTCTTAGGTTCGGATCAGCACGGAACGTGAACCCGTGCCCCCAACCAAGGAGAAATTGATGATCAGTAAGCGTTGGATGGCGGTAGCAGGTGCTGCGGCCGTGTTCCTCCCCCTGGCTGCCTGTGGCGGCGATGACAGCTCGGGCTCCGAGTCGACCGAGGCTCCGGCCAGTTCGTCCGGGGAGAGTTCTGGGTCCGATTTGGGTGGATCGATCTTCGCGTCGGGTTCGTCGACCGTCGAGCCGATCACCACGGCTGTCGCCAAGTTGTTCAGTGATGCGAATCCCGACGTGGCCATCCAGGTCGAGGGTCCGGGAACCGGTGACGGTTTCGCCAAGTTCTGCGCCGGTGAGACCGACATCTCCGACGCCTCGCGTCCGATCAAGGCCGAAGAGGCCCAGACCTGTGCCGACGCCGGTATCGAATACATCGAGCTGAAAGTCGCCATCGACGGATTGGCCGTCATCACCTCGGCCAAGGACACCGCCATCGAGTGCTTGAGCTTCGCCGACCTGTGGGTGTTGCTCGGACCCGACGCCACCGGTCGTAACAACTGGAGCGATGCCAACGACGCCGCCGCCGAACTCTCGGCCAAGGTCGGCACCGACTTCGGTGCGCTCCACGCGCCCTACCCGGACGCTCCGCTCACCGTGACTGCTCCTGGTGAGGAGTCCGGAACCTTCGACTCGTTCGTCGAACTGGTGCTGGGCAAAGTGGCCAAGGCTCTCGAAGTCGAAGACGACGCCCCGCGCCCCGATTACACCGCCAGCCCGAACGACAACGTGATCATCGAAGGCATCGCCGCCAACGACACGTCGCTCGGCTGGGTGGGCTTCGCCTTCGTCGAGGAGAACCTCGATGTCGTGAAGCCGCTCCAGGTCGACAAGGGCAAGGGCTGTGTCGAGCCGACTCCGGAGACCATCGCCTCGGGCGACTATCCGATCGCTCGCTCGCTCTACATCTACGTGAACTCGGCCAAGTTGGCCGAGAACCCGGCCCTCGACGCGTTCGTCGACTTCTACTTGACCGATGAAGGTCTGGCTGTGATCGGCACCGGTGAAGAACAGATTCCGTACGTGCCGATGTCGGCCGCCGATCTCGAAGCCACCCGGGCAGTCTGGGAGGCCAAGGAAGTCGGTACCCGCGACGGCGGTAAGTGACCGAATCCCGCGATGGGATGAGTTTCTGACGCAGGGGGTGTCGCCTTCAACGAGGCGGCACCCCCTCGTTTAGTGTCGGGGTGTCCCGACGTTGGTGCATGTTGTGGTGAGGCTGGAGAGCAGATGACGAGCGCGTTGTCGAACAAGTGGCAGGCCGCCGAATTGCGGTTGTCGCCGAGTCGTCGTCGAGCCGACACCCGCATGAAGGTCGTGTTCACGGCCGCCGGCCTGACCACGCTTCTGATCACGCTTCTCATCATCTACACGCTCTTCAAGGACGCGTGGAGTTTCTTCGTCCACGTCCCCAAGGCCGATCTCTGGACGATCGGCTGGTTCCCACGTCGCGGGATGTACGACATCAAGACGCTGTTCGTGGGGACCCTGATGGTCACCGGAGTGGCCATGCTGATCGCGGTTCCCCTCGGACTCGGTGTCGCCGTGTATCTCGCCGAGTTCGCCCGACCGCGAGTCCGCAAGATCCTGAAGCCGATCATCGAAGTTCTCGCCGGCATTCCGAGCGTCGTGATCGGCTACTTCGCCATTTCGTTCATCAACCCGAACATCGTGACGTGGTTGGTCGGCGGGGCGAACAAAGCCTTCAACATCGCCTCGGCCGGTGCCGCAGTGGGAATCCTCACGATCCCGATCATCGCCTCGGTGACCGAGGACGCGTTGCGAGCCGTCCCGATGTCTTTGCGCGAGGCGTCGTTCGGTTTGGGCGCGCGACGTGTGCCGACGACGTTCCGCGTGGTGCTACCGGCTTCGATTTCGGGTGTGGTCGCCGCGCTGATCCTCGGTGTTTCCCGGGCCATCGGCGAGACGATGGTTGTCGCCATCGCCGCCGGAGCGGTCGGTGGTGGTTTGTTCTCGACCGATCTCTTCCAACCCGGTCAGACGATGACGGCCGCCATGGCCGCGCTCGGATTCGGTTCCGACCAGGTGGCCGGCGACGGACTGGCCTTCCAGAGTTTGTTCTTCATCGGTTTCCTGCTGTTCATGATGACTCTCGTACTGAACGTGCTCGGAGATCGACTCGTTCGCAAGGTTCGCGAGGAGTACTGAGATGGCCCTTGCCACTCCGTCCAGCCATGGCGCCGCAACCGCGTCGTCGCTGACGCGCGAACTCACCGGTTCGAAGCGCGACGTGCGCGGCCGCATCGTCGAGATCGTTCTCCTGGCCACCTTGGCTCTGTCACTTCTGATTCTCGTCGCCCTCGTCGTCAATCTCGTACAACGTGCCTGGCCGGTTCTCTCCAACCGACTCGGCGATTTCCTGAGCTCAGGTCTCGATGCATCCAATGCCGCCGAAGCCGGTGTGTGGCAGGCGATTCGCGGCACTCTGACTCTTGCGGTGATCGTGGCCATCGTGGCCTTCCCGCTCGGTATCGCCTGCGCGGTGTTCCTCGAGGAATACGCCGGCAAGTCGTTCTTCGCCCGATTGATACGCATCAACGTGCGCAACCTCGCCGGAGTTCCCTCGATCGTGTACGGAATCCTCGGTTTGACGATCTTCGTCAAGTTCGCCGGAGACATCACCGGCGGTCGGACCGTGATCTCGGGTGGTCTGGCATTGGCGGTGCTCGTTCTCCCGGTGGTGATCATCACGGCATCAGAGGCGTTGCGCGCCGTTCCGCAGTCGATTCGAGAAGGCGCGTATGGCGTGGGGGCCACCAAGTGGGAGACGGTGCGTTCGCACGTTTTGCCGTCGGCGGCACCCGGAATCCTCACCGGTACGGTGCTCGCGCTCTCACGCGCCGCCGGTGAAGCGGCGCCTCTACTTCTCGTGGGCGGCATCACCGGACTTCTTCGTACCGGCGATCAGGGTCTCTGGGAGCAGATCACCAAGGGCGGATTCACCTCGATGCCGGTGGCGATCTTCTCCTACGCCCGACAGACCGGCGCCGACTTCCAAGCCGTGACCGGGGCAGCCTCGTTGATCCTGCTGGTCCTGGTGATCTTGATCAACGCGCTGGCCATCTGGCTGCGCAACAGGTTCGAGAAGCGGTGGTAGCGGGCATGATGGATACACGCGTGACGGTGAAGCAACAGGATGGAGTCGAGGGCATGGACCCCAACAACGAAACAACGACCGCGCCGGTCTTCCGGACTCGCGATCTCGCTGTCTATTACGGCGACTTCCGTGCAGTGCGTGACGTCAACATCGAGATCCGCGGCCAGGACATCACCGCCTTCATCGGACCTTCTGGTTGTGGCAAGTCCACGGTGCTGCGCTGTTTCGACCGAATGAACGATCTCATCCCCTCGGCGCGGGTCGAAGGCACGGTCGAGTATCACGGCATCGATCTGTACGACAAGGACGTCGACGCGGTGGAGGTTCGCCGACGGGTGGGCATGGTCTTCCAGAAGCCGAACCCTTTCCCCAAGAGCATCTACGACAACTTGGCCTTCGGTCCGCGGCTGAATGGCATCAAGAAGAAGAACGAACTCGACGAGATCGTCGAGTCGTCGCTCAAGCGGGCCGCGCTCTGGGACGAGGTGAAGGATCGCCTGAAGGCCTCGGCCATGGGTCTGTCGGGTGGTCAGCAGCAGCGCCTGTGTATTGCGCGATGCATCGCAGTGAAACCCGATGTGATCCTGATGGACGAGCCCTGCTCGGCCCTCGATCCGATCGCCACGGCACGCATCGAAGATCTGATGCAAGAGATCAAGCAGGACTTCACGATCATCATCGTGACCCACAACATGCAGCAGGCGGCTCGCGTCAGCGATCGCACGGCGTTCTTCACCACCGAAGTGAACCCCGAGAGCGATCGTCGCACTGGTGTGCTGGTCGAGTTCGACGACACCCAGAAGATCTTCTCGAACCCCGGCGACGACCGGACCGAGGCCTACGTCACCGGCCGCTTCGGGTGATCCGATGACGATGGAAGAGACGCGCAAGCTGTTCCACAAGGACCTCTCCGAGGTTCATCAGGAGCTCGTGCGCGTGGCCGCCGGCATCGTGGAGTCGATACCTCGCTGCACGACGATTCTCCTCGAACAGGATCTCGCCGGAGCGGAAGCGACGATCATGGCCGACGACGACGTCGATCGGCGCACTCACGAGCTCGAGCAGCGGTGCATCCAGATCCTCGCCCTGCAGGCCCCGGTGGCCAGCGATCTGCGTCAGGTCGTGGCGGCGCTCAAGATGTGCGCCGAGCTCGAGCGCTCGGGCGACCTCGTGGTGAACATCTGCAAGGCGGCGCGCCGAATCTACGGACACGAGTTCGATCCTCGCCTTCGAGGATTGGTCGTCAAGATGTCCGAGCAAGCCCGCCAACTCTTCAGCGAGGCCACGAGTGCGTATGCCACGGGCGATCCGGTGCGCGCGGCGGCCATCGACGACATGGACTCCTTCCTCGACGATCTGCAACGTCAGTTCATCCAGGCCGTGCTCGAGTCGCACAGCGCCGGGCGCATCGATCTGCAGGTCGCCATTCAGCTGGCGGTCGTGGCGCGCTTCTACGAGCGTCTCGGCGACCATGCCGTGAACATCGGCGAGAAGGTTCGTTTCGAGGTCACCGGCTGGCTTCCCGAGCACTCGGGCGCCGATCGTTTCAATCAACGTCGCACAACGGGCGCGTCATCGCATCCGTCGGCGGGCGGTGATGAGGAATGAACCGCAGCGCTCACGAGAAGCTCGAAGATATGCGCGAGGAAACTCTGAGTCTCGGTATGAAGTTGACCGAGGGGATCACTCGCTCGACGGCGATCCTTCTCGATCAGGACATGGACGGTGCGCAGTACCAGATCCTCGCCGACGACGAATTCGACGCCCGATCGATCACTCTCGAGGAAGAGAGCATTCGTCTGATGGCTCTCCACGCCCCGGTGGCCAGCGAACTCCGCCACGCCGTCGTGGTGATGAAGATGTCGTCCGAGTTGGAGCGTTCGGCCGATCTGATGACCAACCTGTGCAAGGTGGCTCGGCGCATCTTCGGACACCCACTCGATACCAACCTTCGTTCGCTGATCGCGCGGATGGGGGAACAAGCTCACCTTCTGATGAAGCAGGCTCTCGAGGCCTATGCCACGCAGGACCTCCCGCTGGCGACGTCGATCTCAGACATGGACACCTATTTGGATGGGCTCCAGAAGCAGTTCATCCAGACGATCTTCGAATCGCACAGCGCCGGCCACATCGATCTGCCGGTTGGTATCCAGATGGCGATCACGGCACGGTTCTTTGAGCGCATCGGTGATCACGCGGTGAACATCGCCCGGCTGGTCGAGTTCCAGATCACCGGAACCTTGCCGCCCGCCGGCGATCATCGTCGCGACGGCCGGGCCGACTGGACCCCCATCGGGGGCATGCGTCCGGAAGGAACTGCGTGACAGTTCTCGTTGTCGTCGCCGCTCTGCTCGGTGGCGTGATCGTCGGCATCTGGTGGCAAAAGCGTCGATCGGTTGCCCCGACTCATTCGGCGTCCGATGTGTCGTCACAACCGGCGGCCGACATCGTCGGTCGGGCGGTGGAAGGGCTCGAGATCGGCGTCGTGATCGCCTCGGCGGCCGGTGAGATCGTCTACCGGAACCGGGTGGCGCGCGGAATGACCGGCGCGTTGCACGCCGATGTGTTGGTCGATGAGGCGGTCGACATCCACCTTCGTGGCGCGCTCGAAGGACACACCCGGCGTCAGGTGATCGAACTCTTCGGCCCACCCCGGCGAGTGGTGTCGGTGTCGGCCACTCCGCTCGAGGGCGGGGGAGCAGTCGCCACGATCGAAGACGTGACCGAGCGTTCGCGACTCGATGCGGTGCGAACTGACTTCGTGGCCAACATCAGTCACGAGTTGAAGACTCCGGTCGGTGCGCTGGCCGTGCTCGCCGAGGCGGTGGCCGATGCCGACGAGCCGGAAGTGATCGCTCGACTCGCCGGCAAGATGGTCGACGAATCGATGCGGGCCGGTCGCACGATCGACGACCTGCTCGAGTTGTCGAGGATCGAACTCGGTGGTGAAGCGGTTCGCGACGTCGTTCCGGTTTCTTTGGTGCTCGCCGAAGCCGTGGATCGAGCCCGGCCTCTTGCCGAACGTCGACACATCGACGTTCGGGTGGCCGAACCGAGCGAAAGACTCCGACTTCTCGGTGATCGTCGTCAGCTCGTGTCGGCCTTCGGCAACCTCGTCGAGAACGCAGTGAAGTACTCGGACGCCGATGGACGAGTGGAGGTGTCGGCCACGACCGACGGCATGTGGATCGATCTCCGTGTCCGAGATTTCGGAATCGGTATTCCGGCCCGCGACATCGATCGGATCTTCGAACGCTTCTATCGCGTCGATCGGGCCCGCTCGCGCGAAACCGGTGGAACCGGGCTGGGATTGGCCATCGTGCGCCATGTCGCCAACAACCATGGTGGTGAAGTGAACGTGTCCAGTGTGGAAGGTGAGGGATCCACCTTCACCCTGCGAATTCCGGCGGCACCGGGTCTGGCCAGTGCGTCGCTACCCGAGGCTGGCTGAGGAAGACGTCGATGGGAATGCAGACCGTTCTGATCGTCGAGGACGAAGAGAGCTTCGTCGACGCCCTCTCCGTGGGCCTCAAACGGGAAGGTTTTCGAGTGGAGGTCGCTCGCGATGGGCTCGAAGCACTTTCGGTGTTCGACGCCGTGCAGCCCGATGTGATTCTCCTCGACGTGATGCTCCCGAAGATGTCGGGCATCGACGTGTGCCGACAACTGCGCAAGCGGACCCAGGTTCCGATCATCATGGTCACCGCCAAGGGATCGGAGATCGACACCGTCGTCGGTCTCGAGGTCGGGGCCGACGACTACATCACCAAGCCCTACCGGATGCGCGAATTGGTCGCGCGGATGCGAGCCGTGACTCGTCGAGGTGGATCCGATCATTCGGGTGGGATCGTGCTCGAACCGGGGGTGATCCAGGTCGGCCCGATCAGCCTCGACCCCGACGAACACATCGTGAGGGTCGACGGTCGAGAAGTGTCTCTACCGCTCAAGGAATTCGAACTCCTGCACCTACTGCTCGCCAATGTGGGCCGTGTCCTGACTCGCGAGACGCTGATCGATCGAGTGTGGGGAATCGATTACGTCGGAGACACCAAGACCCTCGATGTCCACATCAAGCGTCTACGCGCCAAAGTCGAGGACGATCCGGCCGAACCCAAGCGCATCGTCACGATCCGTGGTCTCGGCTACAAGTTCGAGCGACCGCGCTGAACGACCTCCCAGTCGGATATCGGTCCGACATCTACGATGAACGTGTGAGCGACGACAAGCAGTTGCCGGGCCGGGGTCGGGGGGCCGATTACGTCCCCCCGAAGCACCAGCACCGGATCGTCGCGTCACCCTTCACCCGACTGGTGCGTGTGCACGCATTGATGGCGGCTGGTGAGGCGAGCATGGCGGTGGCTCTGGCCGACTCGCTCTTCCTGTCGATCACTCCCGGTGAGGCGCGTAGCCGCGTGATTCTCTTCCTCGCCGTGAGCTTTGCCCCATTCATCGTTCTCGGTCGCTTCATCGGTCCGGTGATCGACCGGATGCCCGGGGGCCGCCGCCTGCTCGTGGTTGGCATTGCCGCTCTGCGCGCGTTGGTGATGTTCGTGATGGTGTCGCAACTCGATTCGCTGTTCCTCTTTCCACTTGCATTTCTGGCCATGGTTCTGAGCAAGACCTATGCAGTCTCGAAGTCGGCGATGCTCCCCACGCTCACCAAGAGCGAAGCCGACCTCGTGGAGGCCAACGCGAAACTCGGGGTGACTGCCGGAATCCTGGGCTTCGTGGCGGCCGTACCGGCCGGGTTGTTGAGTCTGATCTCGTCCAAGGTCACCCTCGTGTTCGGCGGAATCGTCTTCGCTCTGGCGACTTTGGCCGCCTTGCGCATTCCCAAGCGCATGGTGGCGCGCGAAGAAGCCGCCGAACTCGAGATTCGCGAACTGCGTCAGGCCGGTGTCGTGATCGCGGCCTCGGCCATGGGACTCGTTCGTGCGAGTGTTGGCTTCCTCTTCTTTCATCTGGCCTTCTGGTTCGCCGATCCGGAACGCTCTCAGGTGGTTGGTGTGGCACCGAACGGACGCTGGAAAGTGGTCGAATACCACTTCGGTCCGCAGTTCGGAACCATGTGGTTCGGTGTGGCGGTGAGCCTGGCCGCAATCGGCACGTTGCTCGGGAACCTGAGTGCTCGCGCACTGAAACGTTTCGACAAGGTCGAGAGCCTGATGGTTCTGGCTCTCGTGATCATCGGGGTGTTCGGAGTGATCACGTCCGTCGCCACGTCCACGATCGTCGCCCTATTGATGGCCGCCGCGGTCAACTACGCGGCGGCCATCGGAAACATGTCGTTCGAGACGATCGTGCAACGCGATGCACCCGATGCCAACCGTGGACGCGCCCTGGCCAACTTCCACACCCGCTTCCAACTCATGTGGGTCGGTGCGGGGTTGGTGCCGGTCGTACTGAAACTTCCCGGAGTGGTCGGGTTCGCGATCGTGGCTGGGCTCGGCATTTCGGGCGCTGCGGCCTATTGGTTCGGACTTTCCCAGGTGGCCAAGGGTCTCGATGAACCCCTCGGGCTGGCCACGTTGGTGCGACGGCAGATCAGACGTCGGTGATGTCGAGTCGTGCCAACCACAAACCGGGCGCATCGAGTTCGGCAATCGTCGGTAGCGCGCGTTCATCCGCGTAGAGCGGCGCCAGACCATCCGATCCGGCCCGTTCGATCACCCCGTCGATGAAGGAGCGTCCCTTCTCCACGCGTTGGCGATCGATGCGCAGACCCAACAACTTCTCCACGAACGCCGACTCCTCGCCGGCTTCGATGCGCCGACGTCGCGCCGCTTCGGCCAGCCGCGCCGGATTGCCGAGGATGCGCGCGCCGACGTGATCGGCCAGATGATCGGCCCAACCCAGAACGAGCGACACGATGGTGTCGAGTGCGGGCTGGAGTTCGTCTTGTTCGGCCGAGCGCACGGCACCGAGGAGCACCTCGGGGTCACCGAGAACTGCCTGGAGAGATTGCATCGCGTCCATCGGATTCTCGACGTCGAGCGAGGAAAGTTTCTCCGACAGCGCCGACGGGTTCGGACGGAACGCAGCCGCGTGTCGTCGTATGAGTGAATCGAGACGTTCGGTCACGTGCGGCAAGCTGATGACCGCGTGCATCGAAAGTTCGTTGATGAGCGTCCACATGCGAACGTCGTCACGGGGCAGACCCCATTCATCGGCGAAGCCGTCGATGTTCGCAATGATGAACATGGGCATCGCGGAACCACGGCGGGGAATCGGAAGGTCGTACTGCCCGAGCGACTTCTTGGCCATGAGTCCGACCATCGATCCGACCGTCATGCCCATCATCATCGGAGCGAGCATTCCGGCGAGATTCGACAGCATCGAAGCGAACGGATCCGACTCGTCGTCGTTCGACGGACGGTTGGCGAGGGACGACGCGAGATCCGTGAACAACGGGCGGTAGTCGTCGAGCGTGCGCTGCGCCCACACCGCTCGAGTGACGACCTCGGGTTCACGATCGAGATTGGTGTCCTCGCGACCCGTGGCCAACTGAACCTGCAAGGCGACGATGCGTGACAACTCGACGAAGGTGACTCGAGCGGTCGGATCCGGGTTCGGCTCGGACTGACCACCGGTCGCCGACAGGAGTGCGATCTGCCGGGCGGTGTCCCATTGGACGGGGCCCTGGGTGCTGAACATCTTCATGATGTCCCCGAATATCGGCAGGCCACTGAAGGGATTCGGTTCGTCGTCCGATCCACCGAAGGAATCGGGGTGGTCGGCGCTCACGGTGTCGAGCCTAGGTGCGCCGACCGGCGACCGGGGAGCGGACTAGCGTCCTTCGCCATGTCGATCGACGTCGCCAACGAGGTGCGTGACGCTGCGGGCGGGTCGGCGCCTCGTGCCGAGAAGGTGGTGCTCGTCACCGGTGCGTCGTGGCCGCTCGGTCGGCGGGTCGTCGAGCGATTGCGAGCGAGTGGTGGCTACGACGTGCGCGAGATTCAACGTGGCCGGACCGACATCGTCGATCTCGCCGACGATGAACGGTGTGATGTCATCGTCCACCTGGCTCCGGGTGATCACGACGCACTGGCATCCCGTGGTCGAAGTGCGGCGGTGGGTACTCCCGAAGTTCTGGCCGGAGCCTCACGTCACCGGACTCGACACTTCATTCTGTTGTCGTCGGCCATGGTGTACGGCGCGTGGCCGAACAACCCGGTCCCGCTCACCGAGGACGCGGCGTTGCGTCCCGATTTCGGATTCGCCTTCGCTCGTCAATTGGCGACCGTCGAGCAGATGGTCGACGACTGGCGAAGAGAGGACGAGTCACGCGTCACCTGCGTGCTTCGTCCAGTTCCAGCCATGGCCGCCGATGGAACGTCGTCTCTTGTTCGCGCGCTCGCTGCCGGCATGGGTGGACGCCTCGGTGAGGACGATGTGCCGGCACAGTTCCTCCACTTGGACGATCTCGCTTCGGCGGTCGTGCTGGTGGTCGAACGCGAACTGAGCGGTATCTACAACGTGGCACCTGACGGACACGTTCCCGGATCTCGCGTGCGGTCGTTGTGGGGAATGGCACCTCGCCTGCGCCTGCCCGATCGGGTGGCCGAGGTCGTCGGCGATCTGCGGTGGCGCTTTCAACGCGGTCCGATTCCGCCCGGTTTGCGCCCATATGTGCGTTCGCCGTGGCTGGTGTCGAATGGGCGCCTACGGGCCGAAGGCTGGGCTCCGACGGTCACCAACGAGCAGAGTTTCGTCGAAGGAACCGAAGCGAAGTGGTGGACGATGCTCACCCCGAAGCGACGTCAGGAGCTCGCTCTCGGAGGAATGATCGCCACGATCGTCGCCGTGCTCATCGGCGCCGTCGTGTGGTTGCGTCGCCGTCGCTGAGAACTGTTCAGTTCTCCGAGAACTCGCGCAGTGCCGCGGCGATCAGATCGATGGGGATCACCGCGACACCTTTTGATGTGTGCGTGGAAAGACCGACGAGTCGGCCGGTTCGATCGATCACGGGTGCGCCTTCGACGACGTCGTCCGCATCGACTCCTGAGAGTCCCCACTCGAGAGCTTCGTCCTGACCGTAGGAGACGACGCGGAGTCGGTGAGGTGTGTCGGTCAGAACGATGACTTCCTGTCCGAGTCGGACGGCCTGCGCATCGGGGATGCTGACTGGCGTCCGAGTATCCGATGTCGAGATCACGAGAAGGGCCACCGAGGCTCGGCGATCGACATGGACGACGTCGACCTCGTGAACCTGACCGTCGGTGAGTCGAACCGACAGGCGCACGTTGTCTCCGACGGCATTCGACGTGGTGATCAGCAACGGTCCGTCGTTCACGACGACAGCCATCGGGTGTTCGTCGTCGTCGGTCACACCAACGCTGGCCAAGTCGATGTCGTCACTCGTGAGTCGGATGAGGTCGCGCGTGTCGGCGTCGCCGTCGGTTGGCCGAGCGATCATCAGCAATGCCGACACGACGCCGACTCCGAGCAGCAGGGAAGTGACGACCACTCCGCGTCCGACGACTCTGAGCGGTGGTGCTTCGTCGGCGACCGCCATGGCCGCCATGCTCACTTCCGACGGGTGTCGCCACGTCCGCTCGTGCGGAGGGAGCGGGGCATCGGGGAGGCCGGGTTCATCTTCGGACGATGGCTCGTTGGAAGCCGAGTCGTCATGAAGTCCCACGAGTACGGGAGGTTAGTGAGGTTCTGTCCTCTGGTGTTCGCGGGCCGACCGCGTGACTCGGGTCAACCGGTACCATCGAAGCGTGCACCACGAGAAGACCGCCGATCACTGGTTCGCACTCACTTCGGATCCGCTCTCGGTCGGCGAGGTCTACGACTGGGCGGTACGTGCCGATTGTGGAGCCGTGGTCCTGTTCTCGGGGACGGTTCGCGATCACGCCGAGGAAGCCGGTGAGCGACGCGACGGCGTGACGCACCTCGAGTACGAGGCCTACGACGAACAAGTGCTGGCGAACTTTCGCGCCATTGCCGATGAGGTCCGTTTGAGGTGGCCGATGGTGGGGCGTATCGCGCTCTTGCACCGGGTCGGTCGTCTCGAACTCGGTGAGAGTTCGGTGCTGGCCGTTGTCTCGGCCCCCCATCGTCCCGAAGCCTTCACTGCGGCGCGGTTCGCGATCGATGCGCTCAAGGCCGGAGCGCCGATCTGGAAGAAGGAAGAGTGGTCGGGTGGTTCGTCGTGGGGCACCGGAGCCACGGTGGTCACCGAACCCTCGGCGGTTGCATCCTTCGACGAAACGAGCGTTCGATGACCTTGGTGCTGCTCGCGGTCGTGGTCCTGTGTGCGGCGGTGTTCCTTTCGTTGGCCGCCAGTCGCCGACGTGCCGGTTCCGACGACGCGGTGGCTTCGTTCCGCAAACATCTCGACGCGCTCTCACTCGAGTCGCGTCAGAGCGTGATCGATCGAGCACGTTTGCAGATGAACCACGAGGAGTCGCCGCATGGCGCGTGACCTCGCGATCGATCTCGGCACCGCCAACACTCTCGTGTACATGCAAGGGCGTGGCATCGTTCTGAACGAGCCGTCCGTGATCGCCCTGAACCGCCAGACGGGTGAGGTGCTGGCCACCGGGCACGAAGCCTGGAGCATGATCGGCCGGACGCCCGGCTACATCGTCGCGGTTCGCCCGTTGCGGGGTGGCGCCATCACCGACTTCGACGTCACCGAGCGGATGATTCGTCTGTTGCTCCAGCGTGTGGGGGTTTCTCGCTTCACCCGCCCCAAGGTCGTGATCTGTGTGCCATCGGCGATCACCGAGGTGGAGCGCCGGGCGGTCACCGACGCGGCGCGTCGAGCCGGCGCCGCCGATGCTCAGCTCATCGAGCAGCCCATGGCCGCCGCCATCGGCGCCAACCTTCCCATCGACGAGCCTCTCGGCAACATGGTGATCGACATCGGGGGTGGCACGAGCGAGACCGCGGTGATCAGCCTTGGTGGAATCGTCGCCCTCGAAGCGGTGCGAGTCGGAAGTTTCGACATCGACAACGCGATCCAGAACTACGTACGACGCGAACACGGCATCGCGATCGGCGAGCGCACCGCCGAGGAGATCAAGGTCGCCATCGGATCGGCCGCCGAGACACCCGACGAAATGGAAGCCGAAGTGAGTGGGCGTGATCTCATGGCCGGACTTCCCAAGACCGTGATCCTCAAGCCGGAAGAGATCCGTTACGCGATCGACGACGTGGTGTCTCAGATCGTGCAGTCGGTGGTTCGCTGCCTGGCCAAGGCACCGCCGGAACTCTCACAGGACTTCTTGCTGCGCGGCATGTATCTCGTCGGTGGCGGTGGACTCCTGCGCGGTCTGGCCGAACGGATCGAGCGCGAGACCCAAGTTCCGGTGCGCATGTCGAACATGCCACTCGAGGCCGTCGTCCTCGGTGCTGGTCATTGCATCGAGAACTACAACGCTTTGAAGCGGATGTTCATGGGGCAGCGTCGCTGATGACGGCTTCGTCCGGAGACCCGAGCGACATCCGCTTCGATCTGCTGGACGATCACGTGGGGATGATCACACTCGATCGCCCGGAGGCCCGCAACGCTCTGACCCACGGCATGTACGCCGATCTCGAGCGTTTCGTCCGGGAAGCCCCGAGCCAAGGCGTCCGTTGTTTGGTGATCACCGGCACCGATCCCGCCTTTTGCAGCGGTGACGACGTCCGCCAAGTGATGGGTGGCGGGGCCGAGGGAAAAGCCCCGGTGATCGCCGATCGGACCCCGCGACTCACACCGGCCGCCGACGCCTTGCTGCACACCGACGTGCCGGTGATCGCCGCCGTGAACGGTGCCGCCGTGGGTTGGGGCATGGAACTCGCTTTGATGGCCGATATCCGGGTGGCGAGCGAGCGGGCCAAGTTCGGCGAACTGTTCGTGCTGCGCGGTCTGGTGTCCGACGCACCCGGTCTCGGACGACTCGCGCAACTCGTCGGTCGTGAGAAAGCTGCCGAGATCCTCTTCACGGGCGATGTCTTCGACGCGGCGACCGCGCGCGAGATCGGACTCGTCTCGCGGGTCGTGTCGCACTCCGAACTGATGTCAACCGCGCTCGGACTCGCGGCCAGGATCGCCGCCAACCCACCGCTGGCGGTTCAACGTTTGAAAGCCGGCCTGCGCTCGACTCTCGACCCGGACTGGAAAGAACTCGGAGCGTGGGTTTCGCGCAACCTCGGCGAACTGTTCGCCACAGAAGATCACCGCGAGGGTGTTCGGGCCTTTCTGGAGAAGCGACCACCGAAATTCAGTGGACGCTGACCTCAGGGTCGTTCGCGCCGGATCAACCCTTCTTGAACCACGCTGATCGCCAGATGTCCGTCGTGTGTGTAGATCGAGCCAGTGGCCAAGCCGCGTGCGTGAGAAGTGGTCGGAGTGTTCTGGTCGTAGAGCAACCACTCGTCGGCACGGAACGAACGGTGGAACCACATCGCGTGGTCGAGGCTGGCCATCTGCACGTTGTCGGTCCAGGCCAGCCCGTGGGGTAGCAGGGTCGTGTCGAGCAGGGTCATGTCGCTCGCGTAGGTGACGATGCACGCATGGAGCGTGGGGTCGTCGGGGAGAGTTCCGTCGGCACGGAGCCAGACGCGTTGACGATCGGTTGGTGTTCGCGAGCGAGACATCGGATCACCCTCGACGTACCGGATGTCGATCGGACGTGGCCGGTCGTACCACTCGCCGAGCATCTCCTTGTGTGGTGCCATGCGGGTCTTGAAGTCGGGAAGGGTGATGGCCGCCGGGACGTCGGGCATCGGCGTCTGGTGCGACATGCCTTCTTCGGGAGCGTGGAACGATGCCTGCAGGTTGAAGATCGCCTGGCCGTGCTGGATCGCCACCACGCGTCGGGTCGTGAAACTCCGACCGTCGCGGATGCGATCGACGTCGTAGAGAATCGGCGCCGTCGGGTCACCCGGACGGAGGAAATAGGCGTGTAGTGAGTGCACGCGCCGGTCGCGATCGTCGACGGTACGGCCAGCGGCCACGAGAGCCTGTCCGGCAACCTGTCCGCCGAAGACCCGCTGGCGGTTCTCCTGTGGGGAACGGCCGCGAAAAATGTTGACCTCTATGGGTTCGAGGTCGAGAAGGTCGATCAGGCCTTGGAGGGTGTCGGACACCTGCTCATTCTCGCACGATCCCTCGGGTCGACTTGGTCATCCGGCGACGAGGATTCGCAGTGTCAGGGCTAGGGTCACGGACATGGCACTCCTCCCGTTGGATCCCGATCAACTTCTGTCCACCACCCGGGCCGTACGCAAGCGACTCGATTTCTCGCGTGAGGTTCCCGACGAACTGATCCGCGAGTGCGTGTCCATCGCTATGCAGTCGCCCTCGGGATCGAACAACATGACGATGCAGTTCGTGATCGTCAAGGATCCGGCCAAGCGCAAGGCGCTGGGCGACATCTACCGTCAGTGCTATTCGATCTATCAGTCGATGGACGGTGTGTACATCCGCAGCATCGACAAGGGTGAATCGACGGCCAATGCGCAGCAGCAGCGGTCGGCTGATTCGGCCGACTTCCTCGGCGATCACATGGGTGATGCGCCAGCACTCGTGATCGCCTGCAACGTAGGTGCGCGTGCCGAGAACGCGCCGGGCATGATGACGTCGTCGCTCATGGGCAACGTCCTGCCGGCCATGTGGAGCTTCATGTTGGCGGCGCGTGCCCGTGGTCTGGGTACCGCCTGGACGACCGTGCACCTCATGATGGAGCAACAGGCCGCCGAAGTTCTCGGTATCCCGTACGACACCGTGCAGCAGGTCTGCCTGTCGCCACTGGCCTTCACCAAAGGCACCGATTTCAAGCCGGCCCAACGTCCCTCGGCCGACTCGATCATTCACTGGGACAAGTGGTGAGCGGTCGCTGACACCAATGGATCAGCACCTGCGCGACGTCGCGTCGAGCGCCGTCGGCTTCATGCCCGTCGACGAAGGCGATGCTCTCCATGCAGCGGCTGTCGATGCCGCCAATCGACTTCCCGGATTGCTATTGCTCGAAGTCGGTTCGTACTGCGGTCGGTCGACCGTTTGGCTCGGCGCGGCGGCCCGTGAGACTCGAACTGTCGTCTTCGCCGTCGATCACCACCGCGGTTCGGAGGAGAACCAACCGGGATGGGAGTGGCACGATGCGTCGTTGGTCGATCCCGAGGTCGGTCTGATGGACACCTTGCCGCACTTCCGCCGCACGATCGCCCGTGCCGGTCTGGAGGATGTCGTGATCGGTGTGGTTGGCGCGTCACCGACGGTCGCTCGCCATTGGAAGGCGCCACTGGCCTTTCTTTTCATCGACGGTGGTCATGGAGTGGAACCGGCCCGACTCGATTACGAACTCTGGACGCCGCACGTCGCCATGGGTGGCACACTCGCCATTCACGATGTTTTCCCCGACCCGGCCGATGGTGGTCGTCCGCCGTACGAGCAGATCTACCGACCGGCGCTGGAAAGTGGACGTTTCGTGGAGGAATCGGCCACCGGAAGTCTGCGGGTTCTGAAGCGCGTGGCGTGAGATCAGCGCGGTCGTTGGACGGCGCGCAATCCGGCCCAGGCCAGATCGCTCACTTGGCGAGCCAGGACTTCGGGATCGAAATCGGTTCCGTCCTCGACGAGTCGGCGAGAAATTGCTTCGGTCATTCCGACGATCGCATAAGCGAGTGTTCGCCGATGTGAAGCATCGATGTCGGCCGTGATGAGCGGTTCGATTGCGTCGGCCACCCTCGAGGTGAACTGGCGTACGGCCACCGCGAACTCGGTGTCGCGGCGGGGTCCGCTACCGAAGAGAAGCATGAAGGCGTCGTGATCTTCGGCGACCCAGGTGAAGTACGCACGGAAGCCGAGTTCGGTGCGTCGACGTCCATCGGTGTCGGCGGTCGCCTGGGTGGTGATGGCCGAGATCATCCGGTGTCCGGCTTCGTCGATCACCGCCAAGTAGAGCTCGCGTTTGGAGGCGAAGTGTTGATAGAGGACCGGCTTGGTGATGCCAGCGGCATCAGCGACGTCGTTCATCGACGTGTTGTGGAATCCGTTGCGGGCGAACACGGCGAGGGCGACCGAGAGCAACTGCTCACGACGTTCGACGGCGGGGAGTCTCATGGCCATAGTGGGACGCTCCCACGGTAATTGCTGCGGTTCGAAGCGTCCATCGGCCTAGAGACCTCGCTCACGGTCGTCGCGCTCGGCGGCCTTGATGGCGTAGCCGAGGATGATCGCCGGTGCGAGAAGGATCGAGCCGGCGATGAGGAAGATCGTGATCAGCGTGACGAGCAGACCTTTGAATCCGAACGCGAACGCCATCACGAAGAGCGCGATGGCCACGGCGTACATGAGGTAGCCGATTCGATTGGCGAGGAGGGTCCATTGCGCGATGCGCTGACGTCGGGCCCGGACGGGATCACCATCGGGTGCTCGATCGTTCGGTGCCACACGAGAACCCTAGCGAGTACCGTGATGTCGTGGCAGTTCGTACCGATGTGCGCGGCAAGGTGGTGTCGATCGTCATCGATCGACCGGAGAAGCGCAACGCGGTCGATCTCTCGACTCTGAAAGAGATCGCCGATGCGCAGGCGGTGGCTCACGACTGCGGTGCGCGCGTCGTGGTTCTCTCGGGCGCTCCGCCGGCATTCTGCAGTGGCGCCGATCTCTCCGGTGTCGAACTCGGCGAGTTCACCGACACGCTCTTGTCGGTTCTCCGCGGTTTCGGTGCGCTCGATGCGCTCACGATTGCCGCCGTCGACGGCCCCGCTCTCGGAGCCGGCACGCAATTGGCCGCGGCCTGTGATCTGCGGGTGGCCACCGCCGCGAGTCGTTTCGGCGTACCAGCGGCGAAATTGGGTCTGGCCGTCGATCGCTGGACGGTCGAGCGAGTCGCCCAAGAAGCCGGCTGGAGCATCGCGCGCTACATGTTGCTGACCGGTGAGTCGATGATGGCTGACGCACTCGTCGGTGGCTTCGTCCATCGCTTGGGCGATCGAGAGGCCGCACTCACTTGGGCCGACGAGCTATCGCTCCTTGCACCTCTCACCATCAAGGCTCACAAGACGATCCTGGAAGGTGTGTCGAGCGCGCCGGCCCGTTCGGTCTCCGAAGCCGACATGGAACGAGCGCGACTCGCGGCCTGGAACAGCGCCGATGCCGACGAGGGACGACTCGCCTTCATGGAAAAGCGAGCCCCGCGATTCGAGGGACGCTGATCAGAGGTTCGGCGGTAGCAGTCGGCTGACGTTCTGGAAGACGAAGTACAGCACCACGAGGCCGGGCACGATGCCCGCCGCCCACGCGACGATTCGGCCACGCCGGTCCAAACGTCGGGAGATGCGGAACAAACCGAGAATCAACGCGAGTTCGACGATCAACCAGACGAGAAGATCGGGCCACGCGTCGGTATCGGAGAACCACCCGGCATCGAAGGTTTCAACGTTCTCGACGATCGTCGAGTCGTCGACGATGTCGGTGTCGGGGATCTGGACGACCGAAGGATCGACGGTGGTGGGCGGGGTGACCGACTCCGAGCTCGCGACGACGAACGCGTCGTCCGCAGCAGCCGAGGTGCGTTTCTCATCGAGGCGGGCCGACACGACGAGTCGTTGTTTGGCCGAGAACTCGGGGTGACACGTCGTGAGCGTGAGCACGGCGACGGTCGGGTCGGAGGTCGTCACGACCCACGAGTCGGATGGTTCGACGATCGAGATGCCGGTCACGAGATACACGAACTCTCGACCACGTGCATCAAGGATCGTGATCTCGTCACCGGCTTCGAGTTGATCGAGATTCCGGAACGGTTCGCCGTAGGTGGTTCGGTGACCGGCGACGGCGAAGTTCCCGAGTCGTCCGGGTTGGACCGAATTCGGATAGTGCCCCGGACCTCGTTTGAGATCATCGGGCTCGACCCCCTCGACGACGTACTTCTCGATTCCGATTCGTGGGATCCTGATGACGGCGACCGGATCGCCGCGCTCGATGGTGAGAACTTCCTCGACCGGATCGATCTGCGGATCGGGTGTGGCGCGGAGGGCTTCTTCGAAGCGATCCTGCAGACGGTTCTGAGCCTGCGACTCTTCGATACCGGTTCCCCAGAGTTGGTAGCCGACGAACAGAAAGAGCAGAACCCCGGTGGCGATCAGTGCCTGTCCGACACGGCCGAGGAACCAGTACCAGTCCCGTCGACGCGTTTCTGCGGCACCCCGTGCGGACGATCTGCTCACAGGCTGGTGACGCTAGCGGTCGGACTCCGGCCGAGAAGGTCGCCGGTAGCGTCGGAGGTGATATGTCCGGTGAGCAGCCGATAGCGACGTCCGCTGCACATCCGGTGGACACCGACGTCGTCGTCGATCTCGTCGACACCGTTGCATTGATCGGCTCGTTCCCGGCCTTGGCCGGCGTGAATCTCTCGGTTCGCCGTGGGGAGATCGTTCTGTTGCGCGGTCCGAACGGTGCCGGCAAGACGAGCTTGTTGCGTCTGTGCGCTGGGCTCCTCCCGGTCGAGCGCGGCAAAGCGACGGTGTGCGGTATTGATTTGCGCATCGATCGCGAGCTGGTGCGAGCGCATGTGGGTCTCATCGGTCATACAAACGGCCTGTATCACGATCTGACCGTCACCGAGAACGTCGAGTTCTGGGGACGACTATCGGGTGCGACATCCGATGAAGTTCGCAGTGCCATGCATCGGATGGGTCTCGATGGCCGACTCGCCGACGTGCGCGTGTCGAAGCTCTCGGCGGGTCAAAGACGACGTACTGCTCTGGCCGGACTCGTGGCCCGCCGCGCCGAACTCTGGTTGCTGGACGAGCCGCATGCCGGACTCGACGCGCAAGGACGCGACGAACTCGACCGCGTCCTTCGAGTCGCTGCCGAGTCGG
>JBEGQB010000005.1:0-21290 GCA_041181165.1 Actinomycetota bacterium | reverse complement strand
TGCCCATCACCTGCATGCAGGCTTCACCGAAGCGGATCATTCCCGAGGCGCCGATCGGATTGGTCGAGAGCACCCCACCGGACGGGTTGATGGGCAGCGAACCCGTCATGTCGGTGACGCCGTCCTCGACCATTCGCCAACCCTGATGACGCTCGGCGAAACCGAGGTTCTCGAGCCACATCGGTTCGAACCAGGCGAAGGGCACGTACATCTCGACGACATCGATCTCCTTGGCCGGGTTCTTGATGCCGGCCTTGCGCCAGAGATCCTCGGCGCACATCTCACCAGCGCGCGGACTCACTTGTTCGCGACCCGCAAACGCCGTGGGCTCACTGCGCATCGACGTGCCGTGGATCCAGGCCTTCGGGCCCGAGTGACGATCGGCGCGTTCTTCGTTCATCAGAACGAGGGCCATGGCGCCGTCGCTCGACGGACACGTTTCGATGAAGCGGATCGGGTCCCACAACATCGGCGTCTCCATGGCCTTCTCGAGAGTCCAGTCCGGTTCGTGAAGGTGCGCGTAGGGGTTCTTGCACGCGTTGGTCCGATCCTTCACGGCAACCATGACTCCGATGTGACTCGGAGCTCCCGAGCGATTGATGTAGCCGCGAACGATCGGTGAGAAGTATCCACCGGCGCCGGCGTGCACCGGCATGCCGAAAGGAATGGGCACACTGAGCGCCCACATGGCATTGCCATCACTCTGCTTCTCGAAGCCGATCGTGAGGACGGTGCCGTGAATGCCGGCCATCACGTGCTGCGCAGCCACGATGGCGGTGGAACCACCCACCGACCCGGCGGTGTGCACACGGAACACGGGCTTGCCGTGCGCGGCCAAGGCTTCGGCCAACCACAACTCGGGCATGGCCACACCCTCCAACATGTCGGGGGCCTTGCCGATCACGATGGCGTCGACGTCGTTGATGCCGATACGCGCATCGGCGAGCGCGCGATCGACGGCTTCGCGCACGAGTCCGGCGATCGACACGTCGGCTCGACACGACGTGTGATTGGTCTGGCCAACACCGACTACTGCACAACGATCAGCCATGTCACTCACCCTCCATCACGCACACGAGGTTCTGTTGCAGGCACGGACCACTCGTGCAATGAGCAACCGCACGATCGGCTCCGCCACCGAAGATCGCTTCTGCTGCCTCGGCGAAGCGCGCCAGACCAGCGGCCATCGCCGGGTTGGCGACCAATGCGCCACCGCTCGGATTGATGCGGGTCTTCGCACCGTCGAGTCCCATGGCGCTGCGCAGTAGCAACTCTTGATGGGTGTAGGGCGCGTGCAGTTCGGCCACATCGACCTTGTCACGACCGACACCCGCGCGCTCGGCGGCGACGCGGGCCGAATTGCTCTCGGTGAGCGAACGGGCACCGAGCCGTTGGGTGTCGATGCGGTGATCGAATCCCTTGATCCATGCCGGACGCTTGGCGAGTCGCCGGGCGGCATCGCCGGCCGCCAACACCACGGCGTTGGCGCCATCGACCGGTACGCCACAGTCGTGGGCGCGCAAGGGCGCCACGGTGTAGGGCCGAGCGAGGAGATCGTCCACGGAGTGATCGCCCTTCACATGGGCGACGGCGTTGTTCTTGGCGTCGGCCAAGCTGCGCGCCGCGACTTCGGCCATCGCGCGCTCGGTGACCACGCCGGCATCGAGGCACGCTCGTGCCTGCAGAGCCGACAACGCATCGAACCCCGGCCACAACGGCGCCACGACGTACGGATCGGTCTGCAACGTGAGGATGCGATCGATCGGACCCGAGGTGGTCTTGCCGTTCGAGAACACCACGGCCACATCGCACTCGCCGGTCTGGATCTTGACCCATGCCTCGTAGAGCGCGAGCGCACCGTCGGCTTCCACGTGGCTCTCGACGATCGGTGGCCAGGCGCCGATCGCGTCGACAGCGGCCACGAAACTGAACGGCTGCCCGCTCATGTAGTCGCAACTCCCGTGGCACCAGAAGCCGATCTCCGATCGGTCGAGTCCGACCTTGGCGACCACTTCGTCGATCACCGGGAGGATGAGTTCCACCGAGGTCAGGTTCGTGTGCACCTGACTCGGACGTTGGGCCGTGCCCACTATGGCGACGTCGCGCATCAGCTCGCTCCTGCTTCGGCGCCCAACTTCACGTCGGGCTCACCGGTCGGGCGGAAGTGCGCGATGCTCTCGAGCGTCGGGCCCCACTCCGAACGGTCCTTCCACACCGGCTCGACGCGCATGCCGATGCGCACCTCGTCGGCTTCGCACTCCTGGATGAGGTGCTGCATCGAGATGTCGGCGTTGTCGAGCAGGATCTGCGCGGCGACATAGGGGATCTTCACCTTCTGGCCGAGGAACGGAACGTTCACGATGCAGAACGTCGTGACGGTTCCGCGCGGACCGACTTCGACATCGGCACCGAGGATCCGGGCGCACTTCGGGCACACACCATTACGCGGCGGGAAGTACACGAGTTCACAGCCCGGACACCGCTTGCCGATCAGTCGACCCTCGATGAGACCTTGTAGGTGGCTCGTCGCATTCGGCCCGGCCGACCAGCGGTACTGCACCGAGATCGGCTGACGCACTCGCAGGATGCCATCGGCTTCGCTCATGAGCGGGCTCCTTCCACGAGATCGAAGCACGCGATGTCGGTGATCCCACCTGTCCGCTCCGCCGCCCAGCGGACCTTGACGCGAGTGCCGCTACCGATGCGGTCGATCGAGCCGGCGTCGACGGCATGGAGCATCGGAACATCGGCGCCGTCGAGAACGATGAGCGCCCAGGCAAAAGGGTGTCCGAGGGGTTGGTCGGGTTGGGGCTCGGACTGCCACGCCCACGCCGACACCGTCCCCTCCTCGCCCACTGCGACCCACTCGGTGAGTGCGGCCCCGGTGATCGGGTCGAATTCGGCCGGTGGGCAATACACCTTGCCGTCCGAACCGCGGGTCCCTTCGAGACGACCATCGATGAGAGAGAGGAAGAACCGCGACAGAGTCGTTCCGACGGTTCGCTTGTAGGGGTAGGCGACCTCCAGCGGGGCGATGAAGGAATCCCCGCTCAGAGCGCCGATCGATTGCGCAGACACGCTTGGTTCTTAGCACGGGTCCTTGGCCGACGGCACACCGGCGATTGCTAGTGTCACCGATGTAACGGGGCTCGGGAATCCCGTTCACAAGGGGGAAACGTGAATCGTCGTCGTCAGTCCGTTCGTACGTTCGTCGCCCTGGCCGCACTCGTCACCGTGGCCGTGGGTTGCTCCAACCGAGAGGACGGTGACACCGCGCCGTCGGCCACCGAACCGGCAACGACACAAGCCCCGGCCGGCTCCGAGGCCCCCATGGCCACCGATGCACCCGCGGGAGCAATGTTCGGTGATCTGCCGAGCCCCTGCGGACCGGCCACCGACGCTGGAGTGCCCACCATTGCCGACGGTCAGAACGGTGGCGACACCCTGAAACTCGGAACCGCCAACGACCACGGCTACGAAGGTGCACCCGGGCTCACCGTCGAGATGCTCGATGCCGCCAAGGCATTTGCCGGATGGTGCAACGCTCAGGGCGGTATCCGCGGACTACCCATCGAAGTCGTGGATCTCGACGGCAAGTTGTTCAACGTCCCACCGGCCATGGAGCAGGCGTGTTCGGAAGTGTTCGCCATGGTCGGAGGTGGTTGGGTCTTCGACGACCAGATGTTCCCGCGATTCCACGAATGCGGAATGATCAGCTTTGCCGGCTACACCGTCTCGGCGACGGCAGCCATGGCCAACGGCAAGGTGCAGCCGATCCCGAACCCGATCGACGTGAAGCCGGCCAGTTGGCTCATCTGGGCCAAGAACACCTATCCCGAAGCAGTGACGAACACCGCCATCCTCTACGGCGACTTCCTCACCACCAAGATGGTCGCCGACAGCCTGAAGGCATCGATGGAAGCTCTCGGCGGTTTCGAAGTGACGCAGATGATCCCGTATGCACCCGCCGGCGAGGCCAACTGGGTTCCCTTCGCCCAGCAGTTGAAGGACAACAACATCACCGCCATGTCGTTCGTCGGCGAGCCCGGCAACTTGATCCTTCTCTACAAGGCGATGCGCGAGGTCGGTTACGTTCCCGAGCTCGTCCTGAACGACGCCAACTTCTACAGCGAATCGATGGTGGCCGAGGGCAACGCCGAATCCAACGAGGGTTTCCGCGTACGTACGGCGTACGCACCCTTCGAGGAAGCCGATCGCTATCCGGCACTGCAGCTGTACCTCGACAACATGGCCGAGTACAACCCGAGCGGACGTGTGGCCGGCCTCGGACTCCAGGCCACGTCGGCGTACCTCTTGTTCGCAGTAGCGGCCAACAACTGCCTCGATGCCAACAACAACGTTCTCGAACGTGAATGTGTTCTCGCCGAGGGCCGCAAGATCACTTCCTGGACCGGTGGTGGCCTCCACACCGAAACCAATCCTGCTGAAGCGCTCCCACCGGAGTGTGGTCTGATCATGGGCGTGGAGGACGGCAAGTGGACGCGCATCTTCCCCGAACTCGGATCGGCCGACGACAACGGAAACGGCTGGCATTGCGACAGCCCGGGAACGGTGGCGATCACCGGCGACTTCGGTGACACGACTGCGGGAGTCGACCCGACCCGCGAGAACTAACTCGCGCCGATGCAGCAGCTGCTGACCTTCACCATCATCGGTCTGTCGACCGGTGCGATCTATGCGGTGGTGGCCAGTGGACTCGTCGTCACGTACACGACGTCGGGCATCTTCAACCTCGCCCACGGTGCGACCGGCATGCTCGCCGCGTTCACCTACTGGCAGTTGCGTTTCGATTGGGACATACCGGCACCGATCGCCCTCGTCCTGACGCTCTTCGTTCTCTGTCCACTCTTTGGCATCCTCACCGAACGGGTCGTGATGCGCGGATTGCAGGGCACGACCGAGGTCGTTCGACTCTCGGTCACGGTCGCGCTCTTCGCCTTCATGATCGGTCTGGCCAATTGGGTGTGGCCGAGTGACTCGAGCCGAGAGGCATTCCTCAAGTTCTTCGAGGGAAACAGCGTGTCGATCGGCGGCATCAACGTCAGTTGGCACCGCATCATCACTTTCGGCTGCGCAGTGCTCGTGGCGGTGGTCCTTCGGCTCGTGCTCTTCCGCACCCGGATGGGTGTGGCCATGCGTGCCGTGGTGGACGATCGCAACCTCACCGAGTTGAACGGTGCTCGACCCGATCGGGTGTCGATGTTCGCCTGGGCCCTGTCGGCAACACTCGCCGGACTGGCCGGCATCTTGTTGGCCGGCGAACAACAGCTCAACATCGAGCCACTGGTGCTGCTCGTCATCAACGCCTACGCGGCCGCGATCATCGGACGCCTGAAGAACCTTCCGCTCACCTTCGTCGGCGCCGCGGTCCTCGGATTGCTCGATTCGTACTACCTCGCTTACTCCGACGAGACGTGGTTCCCGCAATCGGCCTTCGGATTCTCCTTGGCCGGCATCCGCGCCGCAATTCCGACCATCGTGCTCTTCATCGCGCTGCTCATGCGGCCCCAAAGTCGCTTGCGCGCCGGTGTCGTTCGGTTCCGCGAAGAAACCCGCGTTCCCGAGTGGAGCACGTCGGTGCTCGGCGCAGTTTCGCTGGTGGCCGTGGTCGTGGCGATCTCAGGAATGCTCACGCGTTCGAACACGCTGTTGTTGCTCAACGGTTTCACGATGGCCATCGTGGCCCTCTCCCTCGTTCCGCTCACGGGCTACGCCGGGCAGATGTCGCTCGCACCACTCACCTTCGCCGGACTCGGCGCCATTGCGATGGCCAAGCTTCCCGGTGACGGCAACATTCTCACCTTCGTGCTCGCCGTAGTGATCGTGGCCGTCGCCGGTGGCATCGTCGCCCTGCCCGCGCTCAGACTGTCGGGCATCTACCTCGCGCTGTCTACGGCTGCGTTCGCCGTACTCGTGACCAAACTGGTTTTCAACCAGAAGCAAACCTTCCAGTCGGGCAACATCGCCGTACCGATCCTGAAGATCCCCTTCGTGGAAATCGACACTCCTCGCGGACGTCTGATTCTCACCGCAACCGCTTTCTCGTTGCTCGGGATCCTCGTGGTGGCGGTACGTCGGAGCCGACTCGGACGACGTCTCATCGCGCTCAAGGATTCACCTGCGGCCGCCGCGACTCTCGGCATGAACGTCACTCGCACGAAGGTTGCGGCTTTTGCGCTTTCGGCCGGAATCGGTGCTTGCGCCGGAGCGCTCGCCGGCGACAAGGTGAGCCCGCAGCAATACGACTTCACGCAGAGCCTGCCGGTCGTTCTCCTGGCCGTGGTCGGTGGAGTGGGCACCGTGGGTGGCGCGCTCTTCGGTGGTCTCCTTCTCGGTGGCAACTCGGTGCTGGCCAGCGTGGTCCCATCGCTCAAGAATCTCTCCAAGGTTCTGCCCGGAACCATCGGCATCACCCTCGGACGCAACCCGAGCGGCGCGGCATCGCAAACCGCCGAAGCATTTCGTGTTCTGAAGGGTCGTTGGAACCTTCTGGCCGTCGTCGGAATCGGTGGCTTGGTGATTTGGGCGCTCACCGCAGCCGAGGTTCTCTCGCACTGGACCTTCGTCGTCACCGGTGTCGTGTGGTTCCTCGCCGTGGCCCCGAACCTGCCCACGCTCGTCGACTCCTCCTCGGCCCGTCGCACGACGGCTGCCGTGTATCTGGCGTTCGGACTCGTGATCACCGGAGGCATCGACTGGTCCACCGCACTCGACGTCACCGGTCAGCGATTGATCGCCATCGTCATCCTCGTCGCCGTGATCGGACTCGGCGCCCAGCGGATCATGGAATCCGGACCGCGTGTGAGGGCCGACTCCCCCGACGTGATCGGACTCGATCGCGACTTCAGCGGCGAGGAGATCGAACGCGCCGAGCAGGAACTCCGGGTGGTGATTCGATGAGCCTTCTCTATGTGGACCGTGTGCAGGTCCGCTTCGGTGGGGTGACCGCCGTGGACGGTGTGAATCTGCTCGCCAAAGCCGGCGAGGTCACCGGACTCATCGGTCCGAATGGTGCCGGCAAGACCACGTTGTTCAACGTGATCAGTGGCATGCAGGAACCCACAGCGGGTTCGGTGAGCCTCGATTCGATCGACATCACCGAACTACCCGCCCACAAGCGCGCCCAGCGCGGAATGGCGCGCACGTTCCAGAGGCTCGAACTCTTCGGATCACTGAGCGTTCGCGACAACATTCGCGTGGCCGCCGAACTCGCCGCCCTCACCAATGTGAACTCGATCGTCGACGAAATGATTGCTCGCGTCGGGCTGGCCGACATCGCGGATCAGCCAGCCGGCGACCTGCCGACCGGTTCGGCCCGCCTCGTCGAGATCGCCCGGGCGCTGGCCACCCGTCCCAAACTTCTCTTGCTCGACGAACCCGCTTCAGGGCTCGACGAGAGCGAAAGCGAACGGCTCGGCGAACTCCTGCGCTCACTGGCCGGTACCGGTCTCGGAGTGTTGCTCGTCGAGCACGACATGGGTCTCGTCATGAAAGTGTGCGACGAGATCTACGTCCTCGATCTCGGGCAGATCATCGCTCATGGAACACCCACCGAGATCCAGCACGATCCCAAAGTGCTCGAGGCGTACTTGGGGGCATCGTGAACACACCGATTCTCGAACTGAGCCACATTCGTGCCGGCTACGGCGCCATCGAGGTACTGCACGACCTCTCGTTGTCGGTCGAACGCGGTCAGGTCGTGGTGCTGCTCGGTCCGAACGGTGCGGGCAAGAGCACGACGATCAAGGTCGTGAGCGGCCTCCTGCGGCCGACCTCGGGTCAATTGCTCGTGGCTGGTCGCGACGTGACCGGCGCTCAGCCCGACGCTCTCGCCCGTGCCGGCTTGTGCACGATCCCCGAGGGACGCGGCATCTTCCCGAACCTCACCGTGCGCGAGAACCTCGTCATGGCCACATACACCGGCTTCAAGATCGCCGACATCGAAGAGCGCGCGTACTCGCGTTTTCCGCGGTTGTCGGAACGCTGTCATCAGTTGGCCGGCACGATGTCGGGTGGCGAGCAGCAGATGCTCTCCCTCGCCCGAGCTCTGGCCACCGATCCGGCGATTCTTCTCCTCGACGAACTGTCGATGGGACTCGCCCCCAAGATCGTCGCCGAGTTGTACGAGCAGGTCGCATCGATCGCCGACGAAGGTGTGTCGGTTCTCGTCGTCGAACAGTTCGCGCGCACCGTTCTCGGTGTCGCCGACTGGGCGGTGGTGCTGGCGCACGGGACGGTGCAGGCCTCTGGTCCCGCCCACGAGATCGGCGACGAAGTCCTCGCCGGCGCTTATCTAGGATCGGCACCGAAGTGACGATCCTCCCGATCGACGATCCCTCGGGATCCGACACTGAATGGAGTCAGAAGTGAACGACGACCGCATCCAGGCCTTCACCCAGGAGATCGGCGAGCTCAAGTTGCGTGGCTCGCGCGGCGACCGCGAGCGCATCCTGCTCGTGATCGGCGTCATCGCGCTCATCGCCGGCGTGGTTCTGGCCGTGGTCGGTGGATTCCAAGCCAGTGGCACCACCGATCTCGGTGATCAGGTCGCCTTCCTCGCCACCGGAACCTTCATCGGTTTGGCCCTGGTGGTTCTCGGCACCGCGCTCTTCATTCGCTACTCGGTGGCGCGCTTCATGCGCTTCTGGCTCGTGCGCCTCGTGCACGAACACCGCAGCGAGACCGACCGCGTGGTGGCCGCACTTCGTGAAATCGAATCGAAACTCGGTCGCTGACTCTCAGCGCGCGCGGTACGTGCCACCCGACGACGAACTGGCGTCCTTGTTCAGTCGCTTCGACAGGTGGAGCCCTTCGAGGACGAACTCCACACCGGCCGCCACCGCGGCCGCGCTCGTGTCCCCGCCGAGGAGTTGATCGAGGACCGGCTTGAAGGCAGGGATCTGCTCGGCCAGAGCCGCCTGCGTCGCCGAGGGAACGTCCTCACCGGTGCTCACCGTGGCGCCTTCTTCGAATGCCGTGAGAACCGCTCCGGCAAGTTCGGGGCGAACGGTTTCGCGATACACCGTGAGAACCGCCGACTTCACGAGATCACGCAGAACCTGACCTTCGCGTCCGTCCTCGAGAGCTTCGATTTCGATCTTTCCGCCCGAAGCCGAGGCGAAGGCATCGAGATCGCACACACGGGGCACGACGTAGCGCTCACCGAGTCGTAGACCCCGGCGCAGAGCATTGGCGGCCATGACTTCGTAGTTGCTCACCGAAAGACGCACACTGACGCCACTGCGCTGGTTGACCTGACTACTGCTACGAGCCAACTGGCTGAATGTTGCAACGACTCGCTCCATGTATTCCGGCACCACGACCTTCACGTCACCCACCGAAGGCGGGCGCGACTCCTGGCGGATGATCTGCACTTCGGTGTCGGTGTCCAGCGGATAGTGCGTGCGGATCTGGCTGCCGAATCGATCCTTCAAGGGCGTGATGATCCGACCGCGATTCGTGTAGTCCTCGGGGTTGGCCGAGGCCACGAGCAGCACGTCGAGCGGCAAGCGGATCTTGTAACCGCGCACTTGGACGTCACGCTCCTCGAGAACGTTCAACAGACCGACCTGGATGCGTTCCGAGAGATCGGGGAGTTCGTTGATCGCGAAGATTCCACGGTTGGTCCGCGGCACGAGACCGTAGTGAAGGGTCAGTTCATCGCTCAGATAACGACCTTCGGCCACCTTGATCGGGTCGACCTCGCCGATCAGGTCCGCGATCGAGGTGTCCGGGGTGGCGAGTTTTTCGCCGAAGCGGGCATCGCGATGAACCCAATCGATCGGGGTGTCGTCGCCGTGCTCGGCAACGAGATCGCGCGCGTGCTTGGACACCGGCGCGTACGGGTCGTCGTTGATCTCACTGCCGGCGACGATCGGCATCCACTCGTCGAGCAGGTTGGTGAGGCTGCGAATCATGCGCGTCTTGGCCTGACCGCGCTCGCCGAGGAAGATCACGTCGTGTCCGGCGAGGATCGCATTCTCGAGGAGAGGCATGACGGTGTCCTCATAACCGAGCACACCTTCGAAGAGCGGCTCACCGGCCGAGATGCGCGCCACTGCATTGAGACGCATCTCCTCTTTGACCGGGCGCGAGACCCAGCCCGAGGCCCGTAGTTCACGAATGGTCGACGGGCGTGCAGTGCTGTTCATGGCACGACAGTAACCCTCCTGCTGCACCGCCCCGTCAGCGGGGTCGGCCGGTACGTCGGCGGCCCCTCCACTACGGTTGGCGCATGCCCGAGAGTCGGACGCGATCGGCTTCACGAGCGCACATGTCGGATCCGTGGACCCTCCACGATTTCGCCGGCCCGTGGCGCGTCACATCAGCGACCGACGACATCTTGCGTACCGGCGTCGGTCTCGACGTCGACGACGACGAATGGCCGACGATCACCGTGCCGGGTCATTGGCAATCGGATCCGGCTTTCGCCGACAACCAACGTCCACTCCTCTATCGGACGTCGTTCGAAGCGTCGGCGCCGGCCGAAAGCGAGCGTCGATTCATCGTCGTGGACGGAATCTTCTACCAAGGCGACGTTTGGCTCGACGGCGCATATCTCGGTGACCCCGAGGGTTACTTCGTTCCCCACGCGTACGACATCACGGCCTTGTCGCGCCTCGACGACGACCACGTGCTCGCCGTGGCCGCCACGTGTTCACCACAGCGCGACAAGCGCGCCAAGCGCAACATCACCGGTGTGTTCCAGCACTGGGACTGCATCTCGCCTTCGTTCAACCCGGGTGGGCTCTGGCGAGGTATCCGCCTCGAACGCACCGGGCCGGTTCGCATCGATGCCTGGAACGTCCTGTGCCGCGATGCCAACGAAGCCCGCGCCAATCTGCGTCTGCGTGCGCGCCTCGACAGCGCCACCGAACGTCCGGTCAAACTCGTCACGCTCGTCGACGGGCTCGTGGCCGACGAACAAGAACGCACTCTCGCCGTCGGACTCAACTCGATCGACTGGAACATCGACATCGACGAACCGCAGCTCTGGTGGCCGTGGTCGCTCGGCTCTCAACCACTCACGGACATCACCCTGCAGGTGTTCACCGACAACGTCCTGAGCCACGAAACGACGCGTCGCACCGGACTCCGAGAGGTGGCGGTTCAGGACTGGGTGTTCTCGGTCAATGGTGAACGACTCTTCGTCAAAGGCGCCAACCTCGCCCCCACCCGAGCCGCGCTCGGTGACGCCACACCCGACGAACTCCGACGGGACATCGAACTCGCCAAGGAAGCCGGTCTCGACCTCGTTCGGGTGCACGGGCACATCTCGCGTCCCGAGTTGTACGAGGCGGCCGACGAGATGGGTGTGCTCGTCTGGCAGGACTTCCCGCTCCAATGGGGCTACGCACGCCAGATAAGGCGCGAAGCGGTTCGACAGGCCGAAGAGGCAGTGGCCGTGGTCGGGCATCATCCGTCGATCGTGATGTGGTGCGCTCACAACGAGCCGTTTTCTCTGAGCATCGGCGATGGCGACACCTTCGATCCGAAGAAGTTGGCGATTCCCTTCATCGCCGGGCACCAACTTCCCAGTTGGAACAAGAGCATTCTCGATCGATGGGTGAAGCGTGCGTTCGAACGCGCCGATGAAACACGCCCGGTGATCGCCCACAGCGGCGTGCTTCCCCACTTGCCCTTGCTCGAGGGAACCGACAGCCATCTCTATTTCGGTTGGTACCACGGACACGAACGCGATCTGCCCGGCTTCGCGGCCAAGATCCCGCGTCTCGTTCGCTTCGTCAGCGAGTTCGGCGCGCAGGCGGTCCCCGACTCGGCTGATTTCATCGATACCTCGTCGTGGCCGGATCTCGACTGGGATCACCTTCGTCGCCAGCACGGACTCCAGAAGGAGATCTTCGACCTACACGTTCCTCCGGCTTCGTTTGCATCATTCGACGAATGGCGCATGGCGACTCAGGTGTACCAAGCCGAACTCATCAAGCATCACGTCGAAACTCTTCGACGACTCAAGTACCGCCCGACCGGTGGATTCTGCATGTTCGCCCTCAACGACGCGATGCCGATGGTCTCGTGGAGCGTCCTCGATGCGAAGCGGGTTCCCAAACTCGGTTACACCGCGTTGGCCGAAGCGTGTCAGCCGGTGATCATCGTCGCCGATCGACTCCCACCCACGATGGTCGGCGGTACGCAGTTGCGCGTCGCCATTCATGCGGTGAGCGATCGCCACGACTCTTTGGCCGACACCGAAGTATCGGCCGTGGTCGAGGCCGGCGGTGAACGACGAGAGTGGAAATGGGAGGGCGACATCCTCCCGGACGAGTGCACCAAGGTCGGCGAGATCGAGATCGTGGCCCCGTACGCGCCCGGACCGATCACCCTCGATCTCACTCTTCAGTGCGGCGACGTGGTGGCGACCAACCGGTACACCACCCGCGTCACCAATGACTGATCAGTTGCGGCTGAGTTCCTTGCGGTTCTTGAACTTCGCGGCGCGGTAGTCCTTGTTCATGAGAGCGATCACGTCGATCGAGATCTCCTTGGGGCAGGCCGCTTCGCATTCGCCGTGGTTCGTGCACGAGCCGAAGTACTCGTCCATCGTCTCGACCATCGCCTCGACTCGCTTGTAGCGCTCGGCCTGACCCTGCGGAAGCAGGTTGAGGTGCGAGATCTTGGCGGCGGTGAAGAGATTGGCGGCACCGTTCGGGCAGGCGGCCACGCACGCACCACAGCCGATGCACTCGGCGGAGTCCATGGCGGCGTCGGCAACCGGCTTGGGAATCGGAATGAGGTTCGCATCGGGTGCACCACCGGTGGGAGCAGTGATGAAGCCGCCCGACTCGATGATGCGATCGAAGGCCGAACGATCGACCATGAGGTCCTTGATGATCGGGAACGCCGATGCGCGCCACGGTTCGATCACGATCTCGTCACCACTCTTGAACTTGCGCATGTGCAACTGGCAGGTGGCGGTGGCGCGCTCGGGGCCGTGAGCCTGTCCGTTGATCATGAGCGAACATGTGCCGCAGATTCCCTCGCGGCAGTCGTGGTCGAAAGTGACCGGCTCCTTGTTGTCGCCGATGAGCTTCTCGTTCAGAACGTCGAGCATTTCGAGGAACGACGCTTCGTCGGAGATCGAGTCGATCTCGTACGTCTCGAAGTGACCCGAGTCGTTCTGACCCGACTGACGCCAGATCTTGAGGGTGAGGTTGGTCAGGTGCTGGCTCACTTGTAGCTCCGGGTCGCGAGGTGGACGGTGTTGAACTCGAGGGCTTCGGTGTGGCGCACCGACTTGGTCGGATCGCCGGTCCATTCCCATGCCGCGACGTGGGCGAAGTTGTCGTCGTCGCGCAGGGCTTCACCTTCGTCGGTCTGGTACTCGGCGCGGAAGTGGCCGCCGCAGCTCTCGTTGCGCTCGAGCGCATCGCGACACATCAACATTCCGAGCTGGAAGAAATCGTCCACACGACCGGCCTTCTCGAGAGTTTGGTTCAGGCTCTCGCCGTTGCCGGTGACGCGCAGGTCCTTCTGGAACTCCTCGTACAACGCCGGGAGTTCCGACAGCGCCTTCTCGAGACCCTGCTGTGTGCGCTCCATGCCGCAGTAGTCCCAGATGATCTTGCCGACTTCACGGTGGAACCAATCAGGCGAACGCGTGCCCTTGATGTCGAGGTAACCCTGGAAACGAGTCGCCGCCGCCATTTCGGCTTCCTTGAACGCCGGATGGTCGGTGCCGGGGATCGGCTTGTTCAGCATCGGCGCGAGGTAGTTGCCGATCGTGTACGGCAACACGAAGTACCCGTCGGCCAAGCCCTGCATGAGTGCCGAGGCACCGAGTCGGTTGGCACCGTGATCGGAGAAGTTCGCTTCGCCGGCCGCGTACAGACCGGGGATGGTGGTCATGAGTTCGTAGTCGACCCAGACGCCACCCATCGTGTAGTGCGACGCCGGATAGATGCGCATCGGGACGTCGTACGGGTTCTCGCCGGCGATGCGCTCGTACATCTCGAAGAGGTTTCCGTAACGCTCCTCCACGACGTCCTTGCCGAGACGGCGGATCGCGTCACTGAAGTCGAGGTACACGCCGTTCTTGAGCGGGCCCACTCCCCGTCCGGAGTCGACGGCGCGCTTGGCGGCGCGAGACGAGATGTCGCGCGGCGCGAGGTTGCCGTAGCTCGGATACAGACGCTCGAGGATGTAATCGCGCTCGTTCTCGGGGATCTGATCGGGTGAGCGGACGTCGTCGGGATTCTGCGGAACCCACACACGACCGTCATTGCGCAGCGACTCCGACATGAGGGTCAACTTCGACTGCGTCTCGTCGCTCTGCGGGATGCAGGTCGGGTGGATCTGCGTGTAACACGGATTGGCGAAGAGTGCACCACGACGGTGTGCACGCCATGCCGCGGTGACATTGCAGGCCATCGCATTGGTGGAGAGGAAGAACACGTTTCCGTAGCCACCGGTGGCGAGCACCACGGCGTGAGCGGCATGCGACGTGATCGCACCGGTCATGAGGTCGCGCGTGACGATTCCGGCGCAACGGCCGTCCACCGTCACGACATCGACCAACTCGGTGCGGTTGAAGAGGCGCACGTTGCCGAGGCCGATCTGACGCGCGAGCTGCTGGTAGGCACCGAGCAGCAACTGCTGACCGGTCTGGCCACGGGCGTAGAACGTGCGGCTCACCTGAGCGCCACCGAAGGAACGGTTGTCGAGGAGTCCACCGTATTCGCGGGCGAAGGGGACACCCTGAGCGACCATCTGGTCGATGATGTTCACCGAGACCTGAGCGAGGCGATACACGTTTCCTTCACGGGCACGGAAGTCGCCGCCCTTGATGGTGTCGTAGAACAGACGATGCACGCTGTCGCCGTCGCCCTGGTAGTTCTTGGCGGCGTTGATCCCACCCTGCGCGGCGATCGAGTGCGCGCGCCGTGGCGAGTCGTGGAACGTGAAGGCATCGACCTGATAGCCGAGTTCGGCGAGTGAGGCGGCGGCCGACGCACCGGCCAGCCCGGTCCCGACGACGATGATCTTGAACTTGCGTTTGTTGTTCGGCGCGACGAGTTTGACGTCGGCCTTGTAGTTGTCCCAGGCGTCCGAGACGGGCCCGGTGGGGATCTTGGAATTGAGCGTGATCGTCATGGAGGTTTCCTTTCGATCAGCCGACGACGCCGGCCATCACGGCAACAGGGAACGAAACGTTTCCGACCACCACGATGGTGGCGAAGGCGGTGGCCATGGCCTGCCGCCACTTGTTGAAGCGCGGGTTGTTCCACCCGAGCGACTGGAAGAGGCTCCACACACCGTGGAACAAGTGCACACCGAGCGCAATGTTGGCCACGATGTAGAAGATCGCCACGACCGGCCGGTCGAACGATGCGACCACGGCCCCATAGACGTCCTTCAGGCCATCCTCACCCTTGGTGTTCGTGTAGTCGTTGACCACACCGAAGGTCAGGTCGAGCAGGTGCCAGATCACGAAGAGGAGCACCACCACACCGGTGATCCGCATCGAGCGGCTGGCGAAGTTGGCCACCTGGTAATCACGGCTGCTCTGGTACTTCACCGGACGGGCCTGACGATTGAGCACCGTGAGCGAATACGCGGCGTGGATGTGAACGAGCACCATGGCGATGAGCCCGGCGCGCAGCAACCACAGGGTGACCTTCTCCGGAACGATCGGGTACAGCAGCCGCTCGAGGAAGTGCGCGTAGTGGTTCAGGTCCTCGGCACCCAGATACATCTTGAGGTTGCCGATCATGTGGAAGAGCACGAAGCCGAGGAGTCCGATACCGCTGATCGCCATGGCGTACTTCTTGCCGACCGCCGTTCCGTAGAGGTCGAGGAGGAAGGGCTTCTTCTTGCGCGAGCGCCCGGTTGCGGTGCCGGATACCGGCCCTCGGGCGACTCCCGTCTTCATCACTGTCTGCGCCATGGAAACCTGCGCCTTTCGAGACCGCCGGTAGCGGACCGGCCGGACATCACCCCTCGGTGAGCCGATGCCGACGCTAGTCGTGAGCCTCAGAAAGGCCCGCAACCGACCCTGTGAAAGGGGTTGCAGAAATCAGACACAACAAGAGGGATGCCAACGGCGTCCGAACACACTCGTGAAAGGGGCTCGCCGGATGTGCCCAAAGTCGCCCCACGCGCCCGTTTGTCCCTACACTCTCGGTCGCCCCCAGAGGGCGACCGTCCGGGTCGCCCCTCGAGTCTCGAGGAGAGATCGGTGTCTTCATTCTTTGCCGCAGAAGGCGGTTGGCAGCAGTTCACCCTCCGAGGTGGTGAGTGGGCGGTTCTGTGGCTTTCAGCTGCGGCCGCCGTTCTGGCCCTCGGAGTCGGTTTCTTCCTCGTTCGCAAGGTCATGGCCGAGCCCGATGGCTCCCCCAAGATGCGCGAGATCGCGGCGGCGATTCAGGAAGGAGCCCTCGCCTACCTGAAGCGTCAGTTCAAGACGATCGCCCTGATCCTCATCCCGTTGGCCGTGATCGTGTTCGTCACCTCCACCGAGATCCTGAAATCCGAAGAGGGTGAGACCGCTCTGTCGTTCGTTCAGTCGGGCCTCTTCCGCACCATTGCCTTCATTCTCGGCTGCGCTGCCTCCGGCCTCACCGGATACATCGGCATGACGCTGGCCACCCGCGGCAACGTCCGGACCGCCGCCGCGGCCCTCTCGAACAGCATGCCCCGCGCCCTCACGGTCGCCTTCCGCACTGGCGGCGTGGCCGGCATGTTCACCGTTGGCCTTGGTCTCCTCGGCGCCACGGTGATCATCATGTTGTTCCAGAACACTTCATCGGTGATCCTCGTCGGCTTCGGCTTCGGCGGATCGCTGCTGGCTCTCTTCCTGCGCGTCGGCGGTGGCATCTTCACCAAGGCGGCCGACGTCGGTGCCGACCTCGTCGGCAAGGTCGAAGCCGGAATCCCCGAAGACGACCCGCGCAACCCGGCGACCATCGCCGACAACGTGGGCGACAACGTGGGCGACTGCGCCGGAATGGCCGCCGACCTCTTCGAGTCGTACGAAGTCACACTCGTGGCCTCGATCATCCTCGGAGTGGCTGCGTTCAACTCGATCGGCGCCAATCCCGCCCTCGGACTCGTGTTCCCGTTGGCCGCTCGTGCCATCGGCGTAGTGGCCTCCATCGCTGGCGTGTTCGCCGTGAAGGCCAAGGCCAACGAAACCGATCCGCTGAAGCCGATCAACCGCGGCTTCCTCGTGGCCGGTGTGCTCACGCTCATCGGAACCCTCATCGTCTCGCTCGCCTATGTTGGCAACGATTTCGACAACGCCGGTTGGAAGTGCTTCGGTGCCGTGGCCGTCGGCCTCGTGCTCGCGCAGCTCGTGAGCCGTCTCACCGAGTACTACACCGGCACGCACTATGCGCCGGTGAAAGAGATCGCCGAGTCGGCCGAAACCGGTCCGGCCACCGTGGTTCTTTCGGGAACCTCGGCCGGTCTCGAGAGCTCGGTGTACGCCGTGATCGCCATCGCGATCGCCATCGGTGTGGCGCTCGCCATCGGCGGCGGCAACCTCACGTTCTCGCTCTACCTCGTCGCTCTCTGCGGCATGGGAATGCTCGCCACCACCGGTGTGATCGTCTCCGAAGACACCTTCGGCCCGGTGTCCGACAACGCCGCCGGCATCGCCGAGATGTCGGGTGAGTTCCACGGTGAGCCCGAGCGCATCATGGTCAGCCTCGACGCGGTGGGCAACACCACCAAGGCCGTGACGAAGGGCTTCGCCATCGGTTCGGCCGTGATCGCCGCCGTGGCGCTCTTCGCTTCGTTCATCGAGACCGCTGGCACCGAACTCGGCGTCGTGGCCTCGAACCTGAAAGACGGAGTGTTCAAGGAACTCAGCCTTCAGATCAACGTCGCCGAACCCAAGGTGTTCATCGGTCTCCTGATCGGAGGCGCGGTGCCGTTCTTGTTCTCGGCTCTGGCCATTCGCGCCGTCGGACGCACCGCTGGTGTCGTCGTGCAGGAAGTCCGCAATCAGTTCGCTGACGGCGGGATCATGGCCGGAACCAAGCAGCCCGACTACGGCCCGGTCATCGACATCTGCACCAAGGCGTCGTTGCGTGAACTCACCACCCCGGCTCTGCTCGCCGTGCTCACCCCCGTGGTGATCGGCTTCGGTGTGGGTTGGCAGGCTCTCGGCGCCTTCCTCGCCTCGGTCATCGTGGTCGGTCAGTTGATGGCCAACTACTTGAGCAACGCCGGTGGCGCGTGGGACAACTCGAAGAAGTACATCGAGGACGGCCACCACGGTGGCAAGGGCAGCGATGCCCACAAGGCCGCCGTCATCGGCGACACCGTCGGCGATCCGTTCAAGGACACCGCCGGCCCGGCCCTCAACCCGCTCATCAAGGTGATGAACCTCGTGAGCCTGTTGATCCTGCCGGCCATCATCAACCTGCAGGACGATGACGGACCGCGCCTTCTCGTGGCCGCCGCCGCCCTGGTGGTGCTGATCGGTTCGATCGCCTTCTCGGGTCGCAAGGCACCGGGAATCGCCTCCACCAAGGCAGCTTCGGCCCACTGATCTCGACTTCCATTCCGATCTGAGGCGCCCTGCGGGGCGCCTCAGTCGCGTCTGGGGCCTTCTCGCCCGTCGTCCGTCCTGTAGGAACTTATAGTTATCAATGTAATTTAACGGTATGACTCGTCGTATCGCCCAAGTCGTTTCCCTCCTCGTTCTGCTCGGATCGGGGCTGGTCATTGCGACTGGACCGATCAGCCCGGTCGGTGCGTCAACTTCGGTGGCACCCAAACTGAGCCTCGGCGAGTACCACTCGTGTGCGCTGAAGTTCGACGGCACCGCGTGGTGCTGGGGCGAGAACAGCAACGGTCAGCTCGGTGACGGCTCCTTGCGAGATCACCTCACGCCGGTCAAGGTCAATCTCACCAACGTGGTCGACATCGCCGCCGGCTACGAGTACACCTGCGCACTCACGGCGAGCGGCACCGTGTGGTGCTGGGGCGACAACGAGTACGGCCAACTCGGCGACGGAACCAACGACGATTCGTCGTCACCGGTTCAAGTCGATGATCTCACCGACATCACGTCGATTGCCGCTGGTGGATGGCATGCGTGTGCAATCCACGAGGACCAGACCGTGAGCTGTTGGGGTTGGAACGAAGAGGGCGAACTCGGCAACGGGGGCAACATCAGCACCAACGCTCCCGTCGAGGTTGATGGTCTGAGCGATGCAACTCAATTGAGTCTCGGCGAGTTGCATTCATGTGCACTCATCGCCAGCGGTGCCGTCCGGTGCTGGGGCTACAACAACGACGGTGAACTCGGCGACGGAACTACCGACGACTCGAACTTGGCTGTCGATGTCAGTGACCTTTCGGGAATCACCCATATCGCCGCCGGTGCCAGGCATACATGTGCTCGCACTTCGAATGGTCGGGTTTGGTGCTGGGGTTCCAACTCACGCGGGCAGCTAGGTAATGCCGATGACGCGGACAGCAGCACACCTGTTGCGGTTTCCGGTTTGGTCAACACCACATCAGTGATCGCCGGTGGCTACTTCGCCTGTGCCCAGCTGAACGCAGGAAGCGTTTGGTGCTGGGGACGTGGCGCCGACGGTCAATTGGGGAATCTCACCCAAGTAGAAGCTCAGTTGGAGCCTGTCCGGGCAGAGGGGATCTGGAGGCCGACATCCATAGACGCCGGATCGTGGCATGTCTGCGCGATCTTGGGGGATGGGTCGATCAAGTGTTGGGGGGACAACGAATCAGGTCAGTCCGGCGATGGAACACGCGAGGACACTCGTGGCCTCATTCGAGTTGAAACCCTCGATGACATGACCCAAATGTCGAGTGGATATGACCATGCGTGCGCACTCTCATCTGATGACACGGTTCAATGCTGGGGGCAGAACGACTCCGGACAACTTGGTGACTCGAGTATTGATGCCCACTTGATCCCGGCTGAAATCACGGACCTCGATGACGTGGCGCAGATATCGGTTGGCACGTACTACTCATGTGCCGTTCGTATCGCCGGAACAGCGTGGTGTTGGGGTTATGGCGCCGATGGACAGCGCGGCGACGGAACCACCGACGACAGCAACGAACCGGTTCAGGTTGGCACCGATACCACCTACACGGACATCGCCGCCCGCTGGTACCACACTTGCGGACTACGCAACGACGGCTCCGTGTGGTGTTGGGGATACAACAACTACGGAACGTTGGGTGATGGCACCTGGACCGACAAGAGCGCCCCGGTGCAAGTCGACGACAGCGATCTCACCAATGCCACCGCGGTCGACGTGGGCAAGGAACACTCCTGTGCGATCGAGAGTGGTGGAACCGTATGGTGCTGGGGTGACAACGAATGGGGCCAACTCGGTGACGACGGAGTCAGCGGAGATTGGAGCAATGTTCCCGTTCGAGTGAGCGGCATCACCAACGCAGTGGCGATCTCAGCGAGCAGTTGGTCGACGTGCGCACTGCTTGGCGATGGCACGATCGAATGCTGGGGCTGGGCCTGGGGCGGCCAGAACGGTGACGGAACCTCCGATCTGAGCGATGCCGATGCCAACACCAACTGGACGCCGGTCCAGGTAGAAGGAATCCACGGGGCCACCGCATTGGTTTCGGGTGATGCCTTCCGGTGCGCCCTGATCGACGACGGCACCGTCGAATGTTGGGGCCGCAATTATGACGGCCAGTTGGGAGACCTGACTGCGCTCGATCGCAGCATTGCCCAATCGGTCGAAGGCCTGTCCGACGTCGCGTCGATTCACGGCGGCCTCTACAACGTTTGCGCGATCACCGAGGACGACGAGACGTACTGCTGGGGCGATAACGAGGGAGGCCAGATCGGTGACGGCACCACCATCGACACCCGCGACCCCGTCGACGTCAGTGGTCTCAATCTCCTTTCCTCCTCAACGTCCGGCGGGCATTCAGGCGGTGGAGGCGGAGGTGGTTCCACGCGAACTCTCAGCCTCGACCCGGCCGGCGGAACATGTGTGGATGCCGGCAGTCATTCCTCGGTCTGGACTTCCCGGTTCGTCACGTCGCGCACCATCCCCGGACCCGACGACTGCGCGAAAGCCGGCTACCGACTGAGTGGATGGGCCAACGCAACCGCACCTACGTTGGTTCTACCCCTCGAGACGGAGACGAGTCCGAGCGGTCGTATTCGCTTCATCGTTCGCAGCAGTGCGACGTTGGTTGCGATCTGGCAACCCCTCACGTTCCCGGTGAACGACCTGGGAGTGTTCGCCAACTTCGGTTGCACTTCTTGCACGAACGCATGGATCTACTTCACTCGACCG
>JBEGQB010000004.1:0-22640 GCA_041181165.1 Actinomycetota bacterium | reverse complement strand
GTGGCGGTGGCCGCCGGCTTCGCACCTTTCGCGGTCGGCACCGAGACGGACGGAAGTATCACGTGCCCGGCATCGCTCAATGGAGTGGTGGGCATCAAGCCGACCGTCGGTTCGGTTCCGACGAGTGGTGTCGTGCCGATCTCGTCGAGTCAGGACGTACCTGGCCCCCTCGCCCGTTCGCTCGATGATGCGTCGATGATGCTGGCGGTGATCGCCGGTGATCCCGACCTCACTCGACGCGTCCATGCCGTCGATGCCCGGAGCCTGCGAATCGGATTCATCGATCGCTGGTGCACCGGCGACGATCGTGCGGATCAATTGGCTGCCGATGCACTTGGTTCAGCGGCCGGGGCGTTCGCCGGATTCACTCGTACCGACGTTCCCGAAACCACCGAAGACGTGCAGAAGGACGAATTCACGGTGCTCCTCGGCGAGCTTTCATCGGAACTCGACGAGTATCTGGCGACACGACCCGGATGTGCGGTGAGGTCGTTGGCCGGAGTCATCGAGTTCAATCGCCAACACTCCGATCGCGAACTCCTGTATTTCGGCCAGGAGTTCTTCGAGCAATCCGTCGTGTCCGGGGGCAAGTCGTCGCCGGAGTATCGCGAGGCGCGCCGACGCAACGTCGAGTGGGCCGACGGTTTGTTCTCGTCTCTCTGGGAATCCTTCGATGTGGTCGTGGCCCCGGCATATGCGCCGGCGTGGATCACCGACTTCGCCAAGGGGCACGCAGAAGCGCGCGGGGGAGCGGTCACGACTCCGGCGGCCATCGCCGGACTCCCGATCGTCACCATTCCCTGCGGATTGGTCGATGGCCTGCCAGTCGGAGTCTCCTTCGTGGGACCGGCTCATTCGGAGGCCCGTCTGATCGCCGCGGCTGGTGTGATCGAAGCGCGCCTGGGTCTGGCCGGGGATCGCTCGTTCCGACCGCCGGCACTTAGGGTCGGATCATGACGCTCAGCTTTCCGCCAGGAAGATGGCGCGCGAAGTGGATCTGGCCTCATCGTTCGACGGACTGGGAGGGTCCCACACCTCGTCGGACGGCAGTCTTTCGATCGTCGTTCGATCTTGCGGCCGTACCGTCCGTGGCACCAGCTCGTGTCGCTGCCGTCGGACGAGCGCTGTGGTTCGTCAACGGACACGAAGTCGGACGCGGTCCGGTGCGCGCCCATCCGCAGCACATGAGATGGGACGACCACGACATCGCTTCGTACCTTCGCGTCGGTCGGAACGAGATCGCGGTGATGGTCACCACCGACGTGAGTGCCACTGCGTGGTCGATCCCGCTGCCGGAGTCGAGTGATCTGCGAACTGGGGCATTGGCGGCCGAAATATTCGCCGATGGTCGACTCGTACTGGCCACCGACGATTCCTGGAAGGGACGCATCGTGTCGGGATGGTCGGCCACGGCGAGTGCCAGCCTCTTGAAACGGGGTGACGAACTGGTCGACTTGCGATCGTTGCGGGCTGATTGGACGACGGCATCTGCTGACGACTGGCCCGACGTCAAGAAGAAGCGAGCCATGGTGCTCGGAGCCTCCGGCCGCGATACTCCACCCACTCATCCGATCGGACCCTGGTTCGCAAGGCCGACGAGCCGACCCCGACCGACACCGGTTCGATTCGACGAGGTTGGTGATCGCGTGTTCACGGCTCCGCGGATCACCGTCGGAACCCTCCTGGTCGAGGTCGAGGGTCCGGCCGGCGCGACCATCGAGCTCAAGGGGGCCGAACGGCTCGTTGCATCCGATCAGCCGCGCCACGAAGCGTACGACTCGTCGCTCTTCGTGACCACTGATGGCACCCGTCGAGTCGTGGAGTCGGTCGATCTCTTCGGTGTCCACGCCGTGAGTGCATTGGGAGACCGAGCGGTCACGATTCATTCGTTGGCGATCCGCGAGCTTCTGCACCCTGTCGAAGGCGCGCTGCACTTTGAGTGCTCGGATGCCAACCTGAACGAGATCTTCGCCGTCGGTCGTCGGACGGTGAGCATCTGCTCGCTCGATGCATACGTCGATTGTCCGACACGTGAACAACGTGCCTGGACGGGTGATTCGGTGGTTCATCAGATGGTCGACTTCACGACCAACGTCGACTGGTCGCTCGCGTGCTGGCACCCACAACTCGCGTCGTCATCGCGACCCGACGGCATGCTGCCCATGGCGGTTGCCGGCGAGATCGAACACACGGACATCTCGATCATCCCCGACTGGGCGCTCCACTGGATCCATTCGGTCCACAACCTCTTCCGCTACACGGCTGATCGTGAACTCGTTTCGCAGTTGCTGCCGACGGTGGAACGAGTGTTGCGTTGGTTCGAAGTGCGCACCGACGAGTCGGGACTACCGGTCGATCTGCCGGGCTGGGTGCTGATCGACTGGAGCGCGGTGCATAGCGATGGAGTGAACTCGACCATCGCCGGCCTGTGGGGTCGGGGACTGCTCGAGTTCGCCGAGATGAGCGACTGGTTGGGGGACGCCGGCCGTGCTGCGTGGGCACGACGAGCACACGATCGCTTGGCGGCCGGGTTCGAGCGCTTCTGGGATCCGCGTCGCCAGGTCTACGTCGACACGATCGCTGAAGGCCGCCAACGTCCGATGGTCTCCCAACACGGTCAGGCTTCGGCGATCGTCGGCGGGTTGGCACCACGATCTCGTTGGTCACGACTGGCTGACGTGATGTGTGACGAATCGCGGCTCGTTCATGCAGCGTTCGCCCGTGCCGATGGGCCGAGCGATCCCGGCACCGAAACCGATCTCGGCGGCGTGTACATGTACGTCGGTCATCCCGAACCGTGGTGGGACACCGAGACCCGAGTGGTGAGGGCCCAGCCCTTCTTCCGATACGTGGTGCACGACGCGCTCGTCGAGGCGGGTCGTGGTGAGCAATTGGCCGGCCTGCTCCTCGACTGGAGGCACCTGCTCGATCGTTGCTCGACCTCGTTCGGCGAGACCTGGTACGGCGGAACCACGTGCCATGGATGGTCGAGTACACCGACGCGCGATCTGATCCAGAGTGTCCTCGGGGCAGAGCCGGACCCGGACGATCCGAGCTCGCTCGTGATGACTCCGCATCTCGGGCATCTCGACTGGATCGAAGCGGATGTTCCGACGATCGGCGGAGTGGTCCGGGTTCGGGTGGATCGTTCGAAGATCACCGCGCAAGCCGATCACGAATTACGGATTCGTCGCGGAAGTGATTCGGCTCGGGTGGTTCCCCGGTCGACGACGGTTCTCACGCGTACGATCGTCGCTTGATGTCGCGACGTCTGCGTGTCGATACCGGTCCTCTGCGCAACCACGCTGATTTTCGGCGGTTGTTCGTGGCCAATCTGGTCACCGGTGTCGGTTCCGGTGCCACCTACGTCGCCCTACCGTTCCAAGTCGCCGAACTCACCGGTTCCTATCTGCACGTCGGGGTGATCGGGGCGCTCGAGTTCCTGCCGCTCATCGTGTTCGGCCTCTATGGCGGCGTCCTGGCGGATCGGGTCGATCGTCGGCTCATGATCCTGGCCACCGAGGTCACGTTCGCATTGCTGGTCGCGCTCTTGCTCGTCAACTCACTTCTCGACGATCCGGCGGTGTGGCTGATCTATGTCATGACCGTCTTGTTCGTCGTCGTGGTCGGTCTGCAACGGCCGAGTCTGGATGCAGTGCTTCCGAGAGTCGTGCCTCCGGGAGATCTACCGAGTGCCGGGGCCGTCCAGTCGATGGCCCGGAGCATCAGCAACGTGGCCGGACCGGCGGTGGGTGGGGTGATCATCTCGATCGGTGGGGTGTCGTGGGTGTACGGACTCGATCTGGCGACGTTCATCGTCAGTGCCTCACTCGTCTCACGAATGAAACCACTCGCCGCCACGCGGACATCGTCGGAGCCGTCGCTGCACGAGATTCGCGAAGCCATCGGGTATCTACGAAGTCGCCGCGACATCGTGGGCACCTATGTGATCGACATGATCGCCATGATCCTCGCTTTCCCGTACGCGTTGTTCCCGTTCGTGGCCACCGAGTTCGACGCCGCTTGGTCGCTCGGATTTCTTTATGCCGCACCAGCGGTTGGCAGTGCATTGGCATCGATGATGTCGAACTGGACCAAACGCGTTCGGCGCCATGGGCGAGCCATCGTGTACGCGGCGACCGTGTGGGGTGGGGCGGTGGCGGTGGCTGGTCTCGTACGCAGCCCGCTTTGGATCATCGTTTGCATGGTGGTGGCCGGTGCCGCCGACATGGTGAGTGGTCTCTTCCGCATGCTCATCTGGAACCTCACGATTCCCGACGACGTTCGCGGGCGAATGGCCGGGCTCGAACTCATCAGCTACGCGATCGGTCCGAGCGTGGGCGATCTTCGATCGACCGCTGTGGCCCGAGCGACGTCGTTGCCGGCGTCGTTCATCATCGGCGGGCTGGCGTGCAGCGGATCATGTGTCGTGGTGGGTCCGGCGATGCGTGAGCTCTGGAACTTCGAAAGTTCCGCCGAAGCGGCCAGCACCTAGGCTCTCGTCCATGGACGTCGAGATGATCGTCGAGATCCCACAGGGGTCGCGCAACAAGTACGAGATGGATCACGAATCGGGGGCGATCTGGCTCGACCGCACGCTTTTCACGGCGACGCAGTACCCGCTCGACTACGGGTTCTTCCCGAACACCTTGGGTGATGACGGTGATCCACTCGATGCGTTGGTATGGCTCAGCCAGCCGACGTTCCCCGGCTGTCATGTGTGGGTGCGTCCGGTCGCCGTGTTCTGGATGGAGGACGAGAAGGGTGGAGATGCGAAGGTGCTCTGCGTCCCGGCAAGAGATCCCCGATTCGCGAGTTATGTCGATATCGGCGACCTTCCGGAACACCTGCTCGACGAGGTCGGCAATTTCTTCGAGGTCTACAAACTTCTCGAGCCCAACAAGGACACGAACGTGAAGGGCTGGGAAGGACGTTCGGCCGCCGAGGCCGAGATCGAGGCCGCGAGTACTCGTTACAAGGGACACGCCTGATGACGGAGAATGGTCGCGTGGAAGAGAACAAGCGGATCGTCGCCGCCCACTGGGATTCGATGTACGCCAAGGACTGGCCGGCCGTGGCCAGCCGCTTCGCCGACGACGCCGAATACATGGACGTCGGCGCGGTTCCACCGGTTCATGGTGGGCCCGCCATCGCGCAGCGACTGGAACTCGGACTCGGTCCGACGGCGCGGATGGTTCACCGGCCCGGAGTCGTATTGGCGGACGGCGACGTCGTGATCACCGAACACGCCGAGGAATGGCATTTCCACACCGGCGAGGTGATCGTGCATCCGTTCACCTCCGTGATGGAGGTTCGTGACGGTCTCATCCGCCGCTGGCACGATTACTCGCATCTCGGCAACCTGCTCGACAACGCGCCGCAATGGTGGATCGCCTACATCATGAGCGGTGGAACCGCCGAGATTCCGGAGTGACGGTCAGCCGATTGCGGTGATGAACGTTGCCAGCGCGAGTCCGAACAGAACACCGGCCGGTGCCGTGTCGGCGGGGGAATCCTTCACTCTGAGGTGCAGCAACGTGGCCAACCCGAAGTAGACCGTCACGCAGAGCGCCGTGAACATCTGCAGATCGTCGTTGGCGAGTCCGACCAGGAGACCGAGACCTCCGGCGGCCTTGGCTACGCCGAGAACCGGGACGATGCGAGTGGGGAGACCGAGTCGGGCCACCGCTTCGACGATGCGCGGAACGAGTTTGAAGTCGGCCACCGAGGATGCCAGGCAGACGGCGGCGAGGACGACGGAGAGTATCGAGGTGGCCATCAGGGTTCGACGATAGCGAAACCAGCCATGAACACTTCGAGATTGCCGAAGATGGTGAGTAGCAATGCCCCGTCACCTTCGAGAACGATCGTGCCCTTGCCAATCTCGTCGATGAACGACGTGTCCTGGGTGATGATGCGCATGAGCAATGCACGATCGATACGTATCGAACACTCGGCACTCGGATCGTGTCGACCACGCACACTGTGCAGTGCTCGATGATTGAGACCGAGGATCCACTTCTCGTCGGGTGTGCCGGCCAGATCGGGGAAGGTCCAGTTGATCCGGAACTTGACTCCGGCGACGGCTTCACTCTTCAGACGAACGGCAAGTGTGTCGAACACCTGCTCGACGGTCATTGCGTTCAGGAGGCCGCGCCCGCGTACTTGTGACGATCCGAGTTGGGGCGGTCCCTGGCGAATCTCCTGCGCTCCGGTGAGGTAGGCGTTGCGGAAGGTGGACGACTCCGACTGGTAGCCCAGTTGTTCGAACGAATCGGCAAGGAGGGCTCGGGCATCGGCGTTCGTCGGGTCGGAGAACACGATGTGATTGATGACCTCGGCTGCCCATCGGTAGTCACCGGCCTCGAAGGCTCGACGGCCTTCGGCCAGGATCACGTCGGTCCCGATGAAGTCGACGTAACGACGGCCGGCGTCGGACGGCGTGAGTCGGTTGAGGTTCACCGGATTGCCGTCGTACCAACTTAGATACCGCTGGTACACCGCCTTCGAATTGTGGATCAGATCTCCGTAGTAGCCGCGGGTGTGATCCTGGGCGAGGAAATCCTCGGGCAGTTCGAGATGGTTGGCGATTTCCACTGCCGTGAGTCCGAGGTTGGCATGGCGCATCGTCTGGTCGTGCATCCAACGGTAGAGATCGCGTTGTAGTTCGAGGAACTGGATGCAGTCGTCGTGGCCCCAGCGCGGCCAGTTGTGAGATGTGAAGACGATGTCGACGTCGTCGAACATCTCGATCGCTTCGTTGATGTACTTCGACCATTTGAGTGAGTTGCGCACCAGCGCGCCGCGGATCGGAACCAGGTTGTGCATCGTGTGCGAGCAGTTCTCCGCCATGCACAACCATTTGTGCTCGGGGAAGTAGAAGTTCATCTCGGCTGGCGCTTCGGACTCCGGGGTGAGTTGGAAGACGATGCGCACACCGTCGACGACCTTCTCTTCGCCGGTGAACATGATCTCCTCGGTGGGAGCGATGAGTCCTGGAGGCCCGATGGGGATGCTGTTGCCGAGTCCGCAGTCGACGTGACCCTTCGGGCCGGGGGGCAGCATGGGGCCGAATTGGTAGAGGCCGCGCCGACCCATGGCCACACCGGCAATGACGTTCTCACCGACCGTCTCGTGCAGGAACCCGACCGGGGCGATGATCCGGCAACGACCGTTGGCGACGTCGTCGTCGGTGGTGACTCCGTACACCCCACCGAAGTGATCGGCGTGCGAGTGTGTGTAGATCACGGCCACGACCGGGCGTCGGCCGAGGTGTTCGCTGATCAAGTCGTAGCCGGCGCGGGCGGTGTATTCGACGGTGAGTGGATCGATGACGATCCAGCCGGTACGGCCCTCGACGAAAGTGATGTTGGAGATGTCGTAACCGCGCACCTGCCATACGCCCTCGGCGACTTCGAACAAGCCGTGATGTGAGTTGAGTTGTGCGTGCCGCCAGAGGCTCGGATGAACCGAGTCGGGGGCGTCATCCTTCAAGAAGTCGTATCGGGAGATGTCCGAAACCCGTCGGCCCTGATCGTCGGTCACGAGGCCACCCGGTAACGACGCGATCCAACCGCGACGAGCGCGATCGAAGTCGGCGGGATCGAGGTCGAATGAAACGGCGCGGTTGCGGGCTCGGGTTGCGGCGGTCGCGTCTTTGGATTCGAGGGCTCCGGTCACGGGATCGACGGTAACAGACCTGCTCAGGACCATGTTCGAAGCGATCCGGTAACGGCGTAGTGTCCTGTCGGGGAGAGCCAGCGTCGATGGCGTGGGAGGATGAATGAGCGAAGTCCACTTCACCGGTGACACGAGTGCCGGCCTCCAACGGCTCAACTTCGCCGCCGCGTTGATGCATGGTGCTCAGGCGCTGGTGATCCTGATCATCGCCAACGACTTCTCGCTTCCGGTCACGAGTTTCTTCTGGAACGACGTCCCCAACGCATCACTCGACCCGTCGCGCCTCGAGCGTCTGTTCGACATTCGTCTCTCGTATGTGATCGTCGCCTACCTCATGTTGTCGTGCGTCTTCCATGCGTTCGTCGCCTCGCCGTGGGGGAGAGCCCGCTACCTCGGAGAACTCCGCAACGGTCAGAACCGCTTCCGCTGGGTCGAGTACACGTTCTCGTCGAGCCTGATGATCCTCATGATCGCGATGGTCTTCGGCATCGGTGACATCGCCGGATTGCTCGGATTGGTCGGCGTGAACTCGTCGATGATCCTGTTCGGATGGGTGATGGAGGTCGTCAACGAGCCGGGAGATGGTGTGTGGTGGACGCCGTTCTGGTTCGGCTGCATCGCTGGCGCCGTTCCGTGGATCGGTCTGGTGATCTACCTGTTCGGACCGGGCGACGAGATGCCGGGCTTCGTCTACGGGATCTTCGTCAGCCTCTTCGTGTTCTTCAATCTCTTCGCCGTCAACCAGTGGTTGCAATACAAACGGATCGGACGGTGGTCCGATTACCTGTTCGGTGAGCGGGTGTATCTGATACTCAGCCTCACCGCGAAGTCGGCTTTGGCGTGGCAGATGTTCGGAAACACTCTTGCGAGCTGAGACTCAACCCTGACGATCAGGTGTGAAGTAGTCCGACAGGGCGAAGTCGGTCGGCTGATCGAAGAACGCTCGGACACGCACGATCATTCCTGAAGCGTCGACCTCGAACACCTCGATCGAGTCCACTCGCACCTTTCGGCCGGCGAGGTCGCCTTCATTTCGCATGACGACGGCAGCTTCCGAACCTCCGCCGACGATTCGTTCGGGATGAAGGGTCCATCGTCGTCCGGGGGTGAACGAACGATCCCAACTCTTGTGCACTGCTTCGAGTCCGTGCTTGGCAGCCGAACCAACCGGGTCCTCGAACACGACACCGGGAGCGAAGAGCGAGACCCATGTATTTCGATCCATCGAGTTCCAGCAACGCACATGGTTGCGAACGGCCTCGACCGCGGGATGAGGTCCCGAAGTCGAAGCGGAGGAACCGGTCATGTCGGGAGCGATGCGAGGAAGCGCACGATGGCGTCGTTCGACTCGCGTGGATGCGTGAGGTTTGACGCGTGGGTGCCGCCCGGGACGACAACCAACTCGGTTCGTCCACCCAAGCGGTCACGAAGGACTTCGGCCTTGCTCAACGGAATCGCCGCGTCCTGATCGCCGTGAAGTATGAGGGCAGGCGCCGAAATCTCACCGAGTCGTGACGTGATGTCGTCCCGACTCATGAGACAGTTGAACGCGTATGTGAATTGTTGGGTGTCGAGGACGGCCCACTTGGCGAACCACGAACTCCACTCGCCGGCCCCCAGAATGATTCCAGCGATGACGTCCTGCACTGCAGCCGATCCGTGGGCGACCCAAGCCTGGTGAAGTTGGCCGTATCCCTCCACCTTGTCGTCGTCTTCGGTCCCGGCCTGGGTGTCGATCAGGATCAGACCCCGGACACGATCGGGGGCGGTGAGCGCGACTCGCAACGACAGGAACCCGCCCTGGGACATTCCGCCGAAGACGGCTCGTTCGACACCGAGATGGTCGAGGAGCCCGAGTGCATCACGGGCCGAGTCCCAGTAGGAGAAATCTCCTGTGGCTCGAGTGCCTCCGAAACCACGTTCATCCCATGTGATCACCCGATGCGTCGCGCGCAGCGCGGCGACTTGCGGGTCGAACATCGAGTGGTCCATGAGGAACCCATGACTCAGGATCACGGTCGGACCGGTTCCTCCGGTGTCCTCGAAATGGATGTCGATTCCGTTGATATGTGCGTTGGGCATGGGCGAACAGTAGTCCGATGCCGCAGGCGTGGAGACCGGCGTCCGGGCTGTGCCACGATGGCGCCCATGAGCACCCCGATCAACATTGGCAACCTCTTGGCCCGCCGTGCCCACATCAACGGGACGGTGGAAGCGCTGTACGACGTCGCCGCCGACCGTCGTTATACATACGTTCAACTGAACGAGGAGACGAACCGAGCGGCGACGCTGCTCACGGGTCTTGGTGTGAAGAAAGGTGACCGCGTCGGCCTGCTGCTGATGAACTCGGCCGAATTCATGACGGCGTTCTTCGCCACCGCCAAGTTGGGCGCGGTGGTCGTGCCGCTGAACTGGCGGTTGGTTGCCGACGAGCTCGAGTTCATCCTCAAGGATTCGGGAACCACGGTGCTGGTTTTCGGGGCCGAATTCGCAGCCACGGTGGCCGACCTCCAGGCGCGTGGCTCGAAGACCGATGTCCGAGAGTGGCTGTACGTCGGGGCGGCCGATGCCAAGCCCGGCTTCGCCCACGACTACGTGGTCGAATCGAAGGCGCAGAAACCGATCGAACCTCCGGTGACTGCGTGGGGTGACGACCTCCTCTACATCATGTACACCTCGGGGACGACCGGCTTGCCCAAGGGTGTGATGCATTCGCACAACACCCAGTACTGGGCCTTGTCGACCGTGTGCACCACGAGCGACTTCACCAAGCGAGACCGCTACATCAATCCGATGCCGATGTTCCACGTGGGCGCGCTCACCCCGGCCCTCTCCACTGTGTTCGTGGGATGCACTCACGTTCTGATGCGCGCCTTCGATCCCGTCAAGGTGTGGGAACTCATCGATTCCGAGCGGATCACCAACGGGCTCATGGTTCCGGCGATGCTCAACTTCATGCGTCAGGTGTACGACCCGGCCAAGCACAAGCACGGCGAAGTGCGGTGGTTCATGGCCGGCGCCGCACCGGTTCCTGTTCCTCTGATCATGGCTTATGCCGAAATCGGTATCGAGATCAACCAGGTGTACGGACTCACCGAGACCTGCGGTCCGGCCTGTCTCACCTCGCCCGAAGACGCGGTGTCGAAGGCGGGTTCCACCGGCAAAGCCTTCTTCTTCTCCGATGTGCGCGTGGTTCGCGCCGACGGCACCGACTGCGCGCCCAACGAACCGGGCGAGGTTCTCGTCCGTGGTGGGCACATCATGCTCGGGTACTGGAACCGTCCCGACGCCACTGCGAGCTCATTGAAAGATGGCTGGCTCTACACCGGCGATGGAGCGATCATGGACGACGAGGGATACGTCTACATCCAGGACCGCATCAAGGACATGATCATCTCTGGTGGCGAGAACGTCTATCCGGCCGAGATCGAGAACGTGATCATGGGTCATCCGGGAATCGGCGAGGTCGCAGTGATCGGTATTCCCTCGCAGAAGTGGGGGGAGTCACCATTGGCGATCGTGGTGAAGAAGGATCCGAATCTCACCGAAGCCGATGTGCTCGCCCACTGCGAGGGCAAACTGGCGCGGTTCAAGCAACCGGTCGCGGCGAGGTTCATCGATGTGATCCCGCGCAATCCGTCCGGAAAGGCCCTGAAGAAGGATCTGCGCGTGCAGTTCAAGGACGTCGTCGGTCCCTGACCGGCGAGCACATCTGTGGCAAAGAGGGGGAACTGATGGAGATCGATCTGATCTCGGCCGAATACTTCGCCGCTCACGGCCATCCGTGGGCGCAGTACGAATGGTTGCGCCACAACGCCCCGGTGTACTGGCACCATGAGCCGGTCGAGAGCGGTCCGGGTTTCTGGGCGCTCACCAAATACGAAGACATCCGCGCCGTGAGCCGGACACCGAAGCTCTTCAGCTCCTTCGAGAAGGGTGTGATGATTCCCGACCCCGACGAGGGGAACCTGTTCGCTCAACGGCAGATGATGCTGAACATGGACCCGCCCCAGCACGACCGCTTCAAGTTGTTGGTGAGCCGAGGTTTCACACCGAAGAACGCGCCGTTGTTGCGTCCGCGTATCGAGGAACTCGCGCGCGAAATCGTCGACGCCGTGATCGCGAGAGGCGAGTGCGACTTCGTCAGCGAAATCGCCGGCCGTCTCCCTTCGGGACTGATCGCCGAACTCATGGGTATGCCCCGCGCCGACGGCGAGCGCCTGTACGACCTCACCGAGATCATGCACACCAACGACGACGCGATCGCGCCACCCGAAGTGAAGATGGCGGCCATCGGCGAGATGCTCGGCTACGCCCAATCGGTTGCCGACTTCAAACGGAAGAATCCGGCCGATGATCTGGCGACCGTTTTGGTGAACGCCGAAGTCGACGGCGATCGACTGACCGACGCCGAGTTCCAGTGGTTCTTCCTCCTGCTCGTCAATGCCGGCGGAGACACGACCCGCAATTTGCTCGCTGCTGGTATGCAACTCCTCTTCGACCATCCGGACCAGCGCGAAAAACTGCTCGCCGACGTCGACGGACGTCTCGGTACGGCCATCGAGGAGATGCTCCGGTTCTCCAGCCCGGTTTCGCACTTCAAGAGAACCGTCATGGAGGACACCGAGATCCGCGGTCAGAAGATCAAGGCCGGAGATCGCGTGGTGATGTTCTACGGTTCGGCGAACCGCGACGAAGACGTTTTCGAGCGCCCCGACGAGTTCGACGTGCTGCGGGATCCGAATCCGCATGTCGCCTTCGGGGCCGGTGGGCCGCATCTTTGCCTCGGTATGCACGTCGCCCGTGTCGAATTGGCGGTCATGTTTCGCGAACTCCTGACGCGTCTGCCGCACATGGAAGCCGGTGGACCCGTCGAGCGAATGCACTCGAGCTTCATTGCCGGTGTGCACTCGATGCCCGTGCGATACTGATACGCCCCCGTCGAACGGACATCCCGATGAACGAATCAAGAAAGCGCGGTCGAAGTCCGATCATGGCCGTGTTCACCACGGTGTTCATCGACATGTTGGGTTTCGGGATCCTGATCCCGGTGTATCCACTCCTGATCAGTCCCGGCTCGCCGTACAAGGTCACCCCCGACGATTGGTCGTTCACTGAGGGTCTCGTGATGCTCGGCTGGCTGCAGGGAATCTTTCCGCTGTGCATCTTCCTGGCCGCGCCAATCCTCGGTCAGATGTCCGATCGTTGGGGTCGGCGCCCCGTCCTCGCGTTGTCGATATTCGGCACTGCCATCGGGTACGGGCTCTTCGCACTCGGTATCCACACAGCGAACCTGCCTCTTCTGTTCGTGTCCCGCGCCCTCGACGGCATCACGGGTGGCAATCAGGCGGTGGCCCAGGCCGCAGTGGCCGACGTCAGCACCCCGGAGAACCGAGCCAAGAACTTCGGCGTCATCGGAGCGGCTTTCGGGCTCGGTTTCATCATCGGTCCGTATCTCGGCGGACGCCTGAGTGGACCGGGCAAGGACTTCTACGGGCTCTTCACGACTCCGGGTTGGTTCGGGGCCACCACTCCGTTCCTCTTCGCCGCAATCATGTCGCTCGTCAACTGCGCACAGATCCTCGTGACGCTCCCCGAAACGTTGACGATGAAAGATCCGACTCGCAAACTTCAGGTGCACCAGTCGTTCAACAACATCGTGGCCGGATTCCGATCTCCTCGACTCCGAACGGTGTTGGCGACGAGCTTTCTCTACGCCGCCGGTTTCACGTTCTTCACGACTTTCTTCGGCGTGTTCCTGCGCAACAACTTCGGCTTCGACGAAGGCAAGACGGGTGATTACTTCGCCATCGTCGGACTGTTCATCGCCTTCTCGCAGGCGGTGTTGGTGGGTCGCATCGCGCGTCGAGTCGTGGATTGGAAGGTATTGAGGTTCAGCCTTTTCGGAACCGGAGCGATGATCCTCGTCTTCTTCGTGAGTCCGACCACCACCACATTCTGGTTGTACGCGGTGATACCGGTCCTGGCCCTCTTCCAGGGCCTGTCGATCTCCAACACGACGAGCCTCGTGAGTCGTTCCGCTGAGGTGGGCCGACAGGGCGAGGCGATGGGGATCTACAGCAGCGTGTCGAGTCTGGCTCAGGTGCCCGCTTCGGTACTCGTGGGCTACATCACCGGAAGTATCGGCTCGGCAACACCTCTTCTGGTCGCCGGGTCCTGCATCATCGCTGGTGGTCTGTTGTTCGTGGCCGTCTTCCGCCCGCGGTATGTGACGAACACTCTTCAGCCGGCCGGGAACTCGTAGTTCACATCGCTGAACCTGTCGCGCGCGAAAACGTAGACGAGTCGTAGCGGCGTCGAGCCGGTGTTGTGTGCGTAGTGCTCGGCATCGGCAGGGATCCAAACCGCCGATCCGCGGCGGACGTCGTGAGTTTCACCATCGATCACGACGTGACCGTGGCCGTCGAGAATCACGTACACCTCGGTGGCGTCGTGTCGATGGCCGCGTGGCGGTGGGACGGCCCCGACGGGAATCTCGGCGATGCCGATCGTCAATTCGTCGGTCGGCGTCGTGTCGCCACCGATCAACTCCCACCACGACACCGAGCCGCGTTCGGGACTGCTCCACGACTCGGTCGGGCAGTCGTCGAGGTGGCGAACGACCGGTCGGGGAGGGCGATCCATGTCCGCAAGGTAGTGGTCGGCGCCGGTGTTGCCGGTGACCGGCGCCGGATGGGGAAGCCCGCAGGGTCCGGTGGCAGAATCGCCCCATGAGCACGACCACCGAAGAAACGTTGTCCGCCGCCGAGGCCGAGGAATTCCGCGCCAAGGTGCACGACTTCCTGTCGAAGAACGCCACCGGAATCGATCGCGGTGAGGGTTCGGTCGGAGTGGGTCGCGCCTTCCAACAGAAGCTCGCCGAAGCCGGCTTGGCCGGACTCACGTATCCGAAGGAGTACGGCGGGGCCGGTCTGACCAAGGCGCACGAGCGGATCTACCGCGAGGAATACGGCAAGTTCCCCGACATGACGTACGAGTTGGTGATCAGCCACGGCATGTGCCTGCCGGTGCTCAACCAGTTCGGCACCGAAGAGCAAAAGCGCAAATTCATGCCCGACAACATCGCAGCGCGCACCATGTGGTGTCAGATGTTCTCCGAGCCCGGTGCCGGTTCGGATGTGGCGAGTCTGCAGACCAAGGCCGAACTCGACGGTGACGAATGGGTCCTCAACGGACAGAAGGTCTGGACGACGTTGGCCCATGTGTGCGATTACGGAGTGATCATCGCCCGCACGAATCCGGAGGCGCCCAAGCACGCCGGAATCTCGATGTTCATCATGGACATGCGAGCTCCGGGAGTCGAGATTCGCCCGATCCATCAGATCGACGGTGGCCGGCACTTCAACGAGATCTTCCTGACCGACGTCCGGATTCCGAAGTCGTGGCTGCTCGGTGAACTCAACAACGGTTGGAACCAAGCCACGGCGATGCTCATGTTCGAGCGAGTGGCCATCGGTACCGGCTCGACGAGTGGTGTTTCGCACACGCTCGCCGACGGCCTCATCGAAGTCGCCAAGAAGAACGGAAAGATCTCCGATCCCGTGATGCGTCAGGAGCTCATGAAGATCTACAGCGAGGAGACCGCCAAGTCCCTCGTGTCCATGCGGACTCGCGCCGAGATGAAAGCCGGTCGAGTGCCCGGGCCCGGTGGTTCGCTCGGCAAATTGCACGGCGCGCGCATCGCCAAGCACAGTCGTACCGTCATCAACCACCTGCTCGGTCCCGAGTCGGATGCTTGGGAAGGTCCGACGAGCCGTGGGGAAGCGTGGGCGCGTCGCATGCTGAACAGTTTCCAGTCGAGCATCGCCGGCGGTACCGACGAGATCCAGCGAAACATCATCGGTGACCGAGTGCTCGGCCTGCCGCGCGAGCCCATGGTCGACAAGGACATCCCCTTCAAGGACCTCAAGGTCGGTACGCAGCGTTCATGAAGGTCGACCAGATCTGGCTCCACCCCGTGAAGTCGATGGAGGGCGGCACCGTCGAATGGTGCGACCTCGACGAACTCGGAATGGTGGGGGATCGCATCTGGGCAGTGCGCGATACCGAGAAGAGTGGAATCCGCGGCGCAAAAAAGATCGGTGGGCTGATGCAGTTGTCGGCCCGACGCCTCGACGCTTCACAAAGGGGCACCACTGATGTCGTGGAGATCAGGCTGCCCGATGGTCGGCATTTCCGGTCCGACGATCCGACGATCAACAGTGTTCTGAGTGAGTTCCTCGGCGCTGCGGTGTCGCTCGAGCATCTCCGACCGGCCGACGATCTCGACCACTATCGGCGGGGAGCGCCCGATTCGCCTGATGTGATGGCCGAGTTGCGCGCGGTGTTCGGGCGCGAGGAAAACGAGCCACTGCCGGATCTCGCGCAGTTTCCGCCGGTCGTGATGGAGTTCGAGTCGCCACCGGGTACGTACTACGACTGCTGGCCGCTCATGGTGATGACGACATCGGCGTTGCGCTCATTGACGGAGGCGCTGCCGGATTCCAAGGTGGACGTTCGACGTTTTCGGCCGAACTTCGTGATCGACACCGGCGACGCGCCCGGACACCCCGAGTTCGGTTGGGCAGGAAAGCGGGCGACGATCGGAACGGCCGAGATCGAGTTCATCGGGCCGTGCCCACGGTGTGTCATGGTCACGCGGGCGGTGGCGGGCGATCTGCCCGAGGACCGAGCGGTGCTGCGCCACATCGTGCGCGACCTCGATCAGAACGTCGGTGCGTACGCCCGGGTCACCAAACCCGGCCGCCTCACGACTGGCGACTCGGTCTCATTCGTCGCGTGAGAAGGTGTCACCGAGCAGGTGACGAACTTCCAACGGAGATCCGTGACTCGAAGCCGTCTTGCCGGGTCATTCGGGCAATCGAAAGGTCATGAGGTCGCGGCCAACGGTCAGTCGGCCGGTGTATCCACCTTGACGCACATCGTTTGCAAAGGCTGATTCTTCATCGTCGTTGTTGGGCGCCGGAATCAGGTGGGTGAGGACCACATGAGGAACTCCCGCTCGCTGGGCCATCTCGCCGAGCGGAACCGAATCGGCGTGGTAACTGAAGATCGTCTCGAAAACCGTTCCAGTGAGTTGATCGCGCATGGCAGTGAGGCGACACACCTCGTGCACGAGGATGTTCGCGCCGCGCGAGAGATCTTCCACCTCGTTGCACACACGCGTGTCACCCGAAATCACGACCGAACCGACTGGGCTGTCGACGCGATATGCGACGGCGTCCGGTACCGGCTCATGATGCACGGCAACGGCTGTGACCGTGAGCGATTCATCGACATCGGACCACACGACTTGCGGAGAGAACGAAGCCTCGAAGGCTCGTAGATCGATCTCCGGCGAAGGGGCTCTGGTGTGTTCTCGGCGAATGTGGATGTCTTCGTCGAAGGGTTCGAGCATTCGTCGGGCGAATCGCGCGGCTCCGCCCTCGGGAGTGACGATGCACAAGGGGCCTGTCTTGTAGAGCTGTTGTTGGATCCACCGGGTCATGGCCACGTCGGGAAGATCGACGAGATGGTCGCTGTGAAGATGTGTAAGAAAGAGCGCCGTCAGGAAAGGTGGTGGCGTGCCGGCCTCGGAGAGACGAAGGACCGTGCCGCGCCCGGCATCGAATTGAAGGGCGATCTTCTTCTTGCCATGGCGGTAGCGAACGAGAACTCCAGCACCGGCGCGTCCCGGCGAAGGGTGGGGCACTCCCGTTCCGGTGAGGACGACTTCGAGCAAGGGTGCGTCGGTCATCGGCTCATCATCTCGTCAGGTTGGGGACGACGGCCCCATCGCCGCCGAACGACGACATCCCCGACGCATTCCGCAGGAGAGCCATGGGATCGCGCACGTCGTCGACGTATCCGAGTGCATACGCGCCCATCGAGTAGCCGGCGAGTCGCTGAATGTGCTCGGGGAGTCGGCGGGCAACCTCGGGTGGGCAGGACAGATACTGGTTCTCCTCCTGGCGGAGCCAGCCGAGAACGTAATCGATGTTCAACGCGCGACGTACCCGGGTCGATCGATTCGCCCCGCCGCCATGGATCGTGCGGCCGGTGTAGAGAACCACCGATCCGCGTGGCATGACGGCTTGCACGGTGCGGTGCTCCTCTCCGCACGCCTCCCGATCATCGAGGAGCGAGTACGGAATGATCCGAGTCGCCCCGTTCTCTTCCGTGAAGTCATCGAGAGCCCAGATGGTCGACACTTCGACGTCGAGCTCGGGTGGGAAGGGAAAGAAGTCGAAGCACCATTGGTCGCGGTGCAAAGGCTGAGCGACCGATCCCGGTCCGATACTGATGATCTGGGTGAGGTGGAGTTGGTAGTTGGTCGCGTTGGGTCCGAGCACGCGATCCACGCAGCCGAGCACGAGCGGATGGGCGACGAATTGCTGGCTAGCCGTCGAGCGGGCGAGCAGCGCCCCGGTGCGCTTGGTGAGCCGACCGGAGAAGTCGTCGCCACCGTTGGGGGTGGCGTCGATGTGCGGACTCATCTCGGTCAGCAGATCGTCGACCACCTCGGTGGGTAGCAGCCGCTCGATGATCGCGGCTCCCACCGAGGTCACGGCGGCGGCGACATCGGCCGGCGAGGCCGACGATTCGAATCGAGGGATCAGGCTCATGTGATCACCGTAGTTGCGTGGTCGAGAATGGCTTTCTGGTGGGACTTCTTCACCTATGAGGTGAAAAATCCTCACCAGAACCACGAAGGGAATTTATAGATTATTGACATCACGGTCGGTGGGGTTTACGGTCGTGGCGTGCCCGAACCCCTCACTGCGCCCCCGACCCGGGCCGATTGGACCGATGGCCAACTCCGGGCCGAGATCTGGTCGGGTCGGCTTCGTCCCGGCGAGCGGATTCCCGTCGAACGGCTTGCCGACGACTGGGGTGTTTCAGCGACTCCGATCCGTGAGTCCTTGCGTCGCCTCGCCGGTGAAGGTCTGGTCGATCTCGCTCCGCAGCGCGGCGCTCGCGTCGCCGTCGTCGACCCGGCCCAGGCCGCCGAGTTGTACGCGGTCCGACTCCTCCTCGAGCCAGTTGCTCTGCGCGACTCGGTCACTTTGGCGGCCGGCGACTCGTCATTCGCCGAAGCCGTGCGAACCACTTTCTCGCAGATGGCGGCGGCCGACGACCCGATCGAACAACATTCGGCGCATCGCGCCTTCCACCTCGCTCTCATGTCCCGTTGTCCGAACCGAACCCTCCTCGGACAGATCGAGACCCTCATGGACCGCGCCCGTCTGTATCAGGTGATCGGCAAACCCGATGGCCGCCGGTCACCGCACCGCAACGATCACCTCGAACTCATGAAGGCCGCGGTGGCAGGCGACGTGGAGCGCACGATCGACGTGCACACCGAACACCTGGCGGCCACACTCCGCGCCGTTCAACGCCTCATCGACGACAACTGACCACTCGACAACACCAGAAAGAGAACAACCATGTACCGACTTGCAAGTATCAACGGCCGCTCGGCCTTCCAATTTGCCGATGGCTTCGTCGACGTCGCCTCAATCGCCGGTGACGAATCCCTCGCCGATCCGATGGTCGCCATCGCCCGCTACACGGAACTTCATACGCTGTCCGACAAGGCCGCCGGAGCTCCGAGAATTCAAGGCACCCCCGGTCTGTGCGTGCCCAAACCCTCCAAGGTGTTCGGTATCGGCCTCAACTACAAGTCGCACGCGGCCGAGGCCAACATGGAACTGCCACCGGCTCCGCTCACTTTCACCAAGTTCCCTTCGTGTCTCGTCGGTCCGACGGCCGATGTCGAACTTTCGGGCGACACCGTCGACTGGGAAGTCGAGATCGTCGTGGTCCTCGGCAAGGGCGGACGGCGCATCAAAGCTGCCGATGCCTGGTCGCACGTGGCCGGCCTCACCCTTGGTCAGGACATCTCGGATCGCAAGGTTCAGACCACCGGAAAGCCGCCGCAGTTCTCGCTCGGCAAGAGCTTCGACACCTATGGCCCCATCGGGCCGGCGATCGTGTCGGTCAATTCGTTTCCCGACCCCGACGACATCGCTCTGTGGTGCGACGTCTCGGGTGAGCGCATGCAGGAGTCACGCACGTCGAATCTGATCTTCCCGATCCCGGTGCTCATCGAGTACCTCTCGGGAATCTGCACACTCGAAGCCGGTGACGTGATCTTCACCGGCACCCCCGACGGTGTCGGCATGGTGCGCGGACGTCTCCTGAAGGCGGGCGACGTCATCGACAGCGGCGCCGATGTCATCGGTGCGCTGCGCAACGTCTGCGTGGCCGGCAAGTAACCGCGCCATGGGTCTTCATCGTCTCGATTCCATTCGCGTGGCGGTGGCCGACGCGTCGCGTCAGCGTTCCTTCTACGAAGAGGCCGGTTTCGTCGTCGACCCCACAGGTTCTCGTTTCGGCGGCTCGGAAGGCGGGCATCAGGTCCGACTCGAAGAAGGCGGATTCCGTCGTTTGTTGAACGTCGACCTCCTCGCCGACCACGAGACCGACCTGTCGATCATCTCGTCGCGCCTCACCGGTCTCGGTCTCGCGGTTTCGGTGAAGGACGACGTGTTGCGGGCAACCGATCCGGGAACTCGGGTGGAGTTCTCGGTCCGACCCGGCTCGATGCCCGCCTACTCGACGGTCGCTCCGACCGCCTACAACGGTCCGGGTCGCAACGAACGTGTCAACGTGCGGGCGGCCGGAGTGATCCCTCACGCACGTGCGCCACGACGCCTCGGCCACATCGTGATCGGTTCCCCCGACATCGACGGCACCGTTCGCTTCCTGGTGGAAGGCCTCGGGTTCAAGGTGAGCGATCATTTCCCGGGGATCATCGCGTTTCTTCGCTGCAGCACCGATCATCACAACGTCGCGGTGGTGAACTCCGAGGTGCCACAACTCCAGCACTACTCATGGGAATGCGACGACATCGACCACGTCGGCCACAACGCGACCACTCTCATCCGTGGTGACGCGTCACGACAGGGTTGGGGCTTCGGTCGCCACTTCGTCGGTTCGAACTTCTTCTGGTACCTGCTCGAGCCATCCGGTTCGTTCATCGAGTTCTACTCGGACATGGACATCATCACCGACGACATCGAATGGGAGACCAAGGGCCGTACGCCGGTTGGCCCCGAGCACATCGGCAACTCGTGGGGACCCAACATGCCACTCGAGTTCATCATCCCGCCCGATCTCGATGCACTGAAGTCGGGCTGGGCTGCCTTGTCATGACCCGGTTCGATGTTGCGGTGATCGGTGCCGGTCCGGTCGGCGCCACAATGGCTGCGCTACTGGCCAAGGCCGGATTGTCGGTGTGCGTTCTGGAGCGCGACACCGATATCTACCCACTACCCCGTGCGGCACACGTCGATGCCGAAACCGTTCGCACGCTTCGTCAGATCGGTGCCTGGTCGGAAGAACCGGGTTGGTCGATCACGAATGACGGCATGGACTTCCTCACCGCCGACAAGCAACTGCTCATCCGGATGACGGTCGCGAACGATGCCGATCACACCGTGGCACCGTCGAATCTCTTCCATCAGCCATCGCTCGACCGCAAGTTGCGCGACGGTGCGGCTGCGGCACGCGCGGTTCTCCTCCTCGGGCACGAGGTCGTGCAGTTGGAAGCCGGAACCGATTCGGTCCGCCTCACGGCCATCACCGAGGACGGCACGATCGAAGTCGATGCCGATTGGGTGATCGGGTGCTGCGGCGCCCGATCCTTCACTCGACGCATCATGGGATCGGGTCAGATCGACCTCGAGTTCAACGAGCCGTGGCTCGTCGTCGATCTGGTCCTGAATATCGACGATCCCGATCCGTTGCGTCGGACGTTCCAGATTTGCGATCCCGCCCGACCGCACACCATCGTTCCGATGCCGTGGCCTCGTCGGCGCTTCGAGTTCATGCTGCTTCCGGGCGAGGATGCCGAGCAGATGAACCAGACGGAAGTGATCGAGGGACTCCTGTCGCCGTATATCCGCCCCGATTCGGTGACGATCGAGCGCTCGGCCGTGTACACGTTCCATGGACTCATCGCCAAGGAATGGCGTCGGGGTCGTGTGCTGTTGGCCGGCGATGCGGCGCACCAGATGCCGCCGTTCCTCGGGCAAGGAATGTGCAGCGGTGTCCGCGATGCCCTCAATTTGGCCTGGAAGCTGCGGGCCGTGATCAGTGGGGCCGACGAATCGTTGCTCGACACGTACCAGATCGAACGATCGCCTCACGTGCAGTCGATCGTCGAGTCAGCGGTTGGTTTCGGGCGGGTGATCTGCACACTCGACGCCGCGGAAGCCGCCGGTCGTGACGCGATGATGCTCGCGGCGCGCGCCGCCGACCCCAAGGACATCGGTGGTACGGCCATGCCGAATCTCTCCGGAACCTCGCTCACCACCGATACCGGTGGTTACGTCGTCAGCGACGGACGCCTCGCCGGTCGGATCTTCGACGAGGTCCTCGACGGCCGTTGGACGATCGTGGTCGGCGACGATTCCGTACTCGACCAATCCCACCGAACGCTCCTGAGTGCACTCGGTGGCCAGGTTCTGGTGGCTTCGCCGAATGAGGTGACTTCCCGCATTCTGGCGAATGCGTCGTCGGACATCGTCGTGATTCGTCCGGATCGCATCGTGCTCGGAACCGGTGCTGCGGGTGTAGCGGCCCTGGTCGAGGTCGTCGAGCGTTATTCGCTCGTCTAGTCGGGCATCACCAGAACGGGCTTGATGACCCGTCCACTCGCGCTGGCGGCCTCGGCGTCGTTGATTGCCTCGAGCGGAAATTCGGTGATGAGCTCGTCGTAGGGGAACTTCCCGTCAGCATTGAGCTTCGCGAGGCGTGGGATGAATTCCTGCGGGTACGAATCGCCTTCCATCACGCCGGTGATCGTGCGACCGCTGATCATCGAGAGGAAGTCGACGGTGAGGTCACCGAATCCGACACCGGCGAGAGCGATCGTGCCGATCACGTTCAGAGCG
>JBEGQB010000003.1:0-24591 GCA_041181165.1 Actinomycetota bacterium | reverse complement strand
TGACCCGATGACACGCCGAACACACCGATGCACACGGCGATGGCCAATTCGAAGTTGTTTCCGGCGGCGGTGAACGCGACGGTCACCGATCGGTCGTAGGGGATCTTCGCTTTGATCGCCACCACGAACGCTACGCCCCACATGATGGCGAAGTATGCGAGAAGCGGTAGCGATATTCGAACGACGTCGAGTGGCTCATCGGTGATCGTGTCGCCTTGCAATGCAAAAAGGATCACGATCGTGAACAGGAGTCCGTAGAGGGCGATGGGTCCGATACGCGGAACGAATTTGCTCTCGTACCACTCGGCTCCCTTCCAACGTTCGCCGAATGTTCGCGTGAGGTATCCGGCAACCAAGGGGATGCCGAGGAAGATCAGTACCGACTTCGCGATCTCCCACATCGAAATGTCGATGCCCGTGGTGTCGAGCCCGAGCCAACTCGGCAACGTACGGAGATAGAAGTAGCCGAGGAGCGAGAACGCCACGATCTGGATGACGGCGTTGATGGCCACGAAAACCGCGGCGAGTTCATTGTTTCCGTCAGCGAGATCGATCCAGATGATCACCATGGCGATGCATGGAGCCAGACCGACGATGACGAGTCCGGTGCGGTAGTCGTCGAGATCGGGGAGCATCGTCCAGGCAAGTACGAACATCAGGAGAGGGCCGATGATCCAATTGAGGAAGAGGGTGAGGACGAAGGGCTTCTTGTCGTCGGTGATCGCGCTGACTCTTGAGTACCTCACCTTCGCGAGCACCGGATACATCATCACGAGGAGTCCGATGGCGATCGGAAGTGAAACGGTGTCGACCTTGACCCTCTCGAGTTGATCGTTGAGATCGGGGAAAACATTGCCAAGGATCAGCCCAGCTGCCATCGCCAATCCGATCCAGATCGGCAGGAATCGATCGAGGGTGGAGAGGGTCTTGGGTTCGTGAGTTGACGAGTTCACCTTGGCGATCCTTGTGGCCTGAGTAGGAGTCGATCGACGAGTTCGAGAACCAGATGCTCGATGTGGTCGCGGATCGGTCGGATTGCCTCGATGTTCCGCCCCGCCGGATCGGGCAACGACCAATCGAGATATTCCACACCGGGGAAGATGGGGCAGTGGTCGCCACAGCCCATGGTGATCACCACATCCGAGGTCTGCACCGTTGTTTCCGACAACTTCTTCGGATGCGCTCCAGCGGCGAGGATGTCGATGCCGACTTCGGCCATCGCTTCGATCACGATGGGGTTGATGTGATCAGCGGGCGCAGTTCCGGCGGAACGAACGGCGATCCGGTCACCGGCGTGATGCCGGAGAAAAGCGGCGGCCATCTGGGAACGCCCGGCGTTGTGAACGCAGACGAAGAGAACCTCGGGTCGAGATTCGTCGGCCACGCGAAGGTCAGCAGCAGCTGGAGGGCTTGGCACCGAGGGAGATGGTTTCGACCACGGGCGCACAGCATTCGGTGGGCGCTTCCACCGAGCTCATCGTCGCAGCGTCGGCCAACACCGTGTAGACCTCCCAGGGTTCGGCGTCGGGACCGTGCACCCACACCTTGTCCTGAACGGCGAAGCAACAGGTGGTGCTCTCTTCGACATCGGTGGCCATGCCCTCGTTCTGCAGACGCACGATCGCCTCGCCCACTTCTTCGGGTGAGGCGACCTCCACTCCGAGATGGTTGAGAGTGCCGGGCTGGCCCTGGCCCTCGATGAGAACCAACTTGAGTGGCGGCTCGGCGATGGCGAAGTTGGCGTAGCCCTCGCGCACCTTGGCCGGAGCGGCACCGAACAACTTCGAATAGAAGTCGATCGCTGCACTCAGATCGGAAACATTGAGGGCCAATTGCACACGCGACATGTCGTACTCCTTCTCGGTTCAGCGTAGCGATCCGACTGGTCACCCTCGGAGGGAGAAAAGATGAATTTCTGGTGCACCTTCTTCCCTATCGGGAGGAATACTCACCAGAACAACGAGGGAGTCAGGAAGGGAGTCGGTCCTCGGAGTCGAGGTGGGCGGCGCGGTAGATGCCGGTTGCCATGAGTGAGGTCTCGGCCTTGACCCTCGCCTTGTAGATCGCCGAACGAATTCCGTGAATGAGTGTCGACTCCGGGTCGGCCAAGGTCGCCATTTCGACGAGATGACAGGCGAGCCGGAAGTTGCCATCTCCGGCCAACGACTCGGCCCGGGCGGCGAGTACATCGGCCCCACCGGCCAGTGCGCTCATTTCTCGGGCCAGATCGACATCGCGCGCCGGTTTCAGATTGGCCGGATTGCCGTCGTACCAACCGCCGTACAAACGCCAGATGTTGCGCACCACGAACTCGGGTTCGTCATATGTCGGTGACAGATACGGCTTGTTCGCCAGATGCTCGGGAACTCTGACCTGATGGATCACGTCGTCGAGTCGGGCACCGTCGTTCATCAACTTCAGCGTCTGTTCGATCAACGACTCGAGGGCCTCGGCGGTGTCGTTGAGCACCATGGCGATTCGTTCTCGTCCACCGATCGCCGGACCGTGAGCGGGCAACAAGAGTTCGGCACCCTTTGCCGCCATGGCTCGCAGTGCAACGGCCCAATCCCACGCGTAGCGCTGAACCTTCTGCGGATTGCCGGCATTGGGGAACTGCCAGATGAAGAAGTCACCGACGCAGAGTGCGCGCTCCTCGGGAACCCAGGCCCACAAGTGATCGTCGGTCTCGCCACGCGCGTGATGGAGTTCGAACGTCCGCCCTCCGATGGAAAGTGTGGTTTCCGATCGGAACACTTCGTCGGGGTAAATGAAGTCGTCGGCGAAGAATGGTTGCGGGAGGCGAAATTGCCGCATGTTGATGTGACCGTTGTAGCCGTTCGTCAAGTGATAGCGGTCGAAGCGGGCCGGGATCGCCTCGTGTCCGAGGAATCGAATCGGCGCATGCCCTTTGCTCGCCGCCTCCGCTTGGAAAGTACGAGCCCCTGTCACGTGATCGATGTGACCGTGCGTGTAAACCGCCGTATGAACTGGCGACGACGACCACTTGCGCAGTCCTTCCACGACCTGCGCGGCCGACATCACGTGCGACACGTCGAACAGCGTGAGCCCCTCATCGGAGTCGAAGGCCACCACATTGCTGAACGACTCGACCAGTGCGATGCCTTCGGCGAGTTCCTCGGGCGCGTTGTCGCTCGCCTTCATGAGTCCGCGTCGATCGATGGCTATCGAACCGTCGACGTAACCGGCCGACTTCTCGAGCATCGAAATATTCGTCATATGACCCCTTCGGACGACGTTAGCCGTGGACAGCGCGTGAATCTGGTGGGGGTTCTTCACCTATGCGGTGAAAAATCCTCACCAGAACCACGAGGGGTGGGGTTTAGAAGATGGTGTAGCCGCCGTCGACGGTGAGTTCTTGTCCGGTGTGGTACGTGAGGTTCGGATCAGCGAGAAAAGCTCCGACCTCGCGGAACTCGGCGGCGTCGGCCCACCTCCGGACCGGCGTTCGCTTGGTGGTCACTTCGCGGAACTGATCGTTCGAATAGGCGGGTCCGGCCATCTCGGTGATCGTCCAACCCGGGATGAGCGAGTTGACCCGAATGCGGTGGCGAGCCAGGCCGACGGCGAGCGCCCGCATCAGACCGTTGAGGGCCGTCTTCGACGTGCCGTACGCCTCATTGCCGGCTGCTCCATGTATCGCCGACGTCGACGACACCAGCACGAGACTCCCACCTCGTCCTTGGGCGACCATGTGCTTGGCCGCTTCTCGACACGTCACGAAGACACCGTCGAGATTGATGCGCATCACGGCGCGCCACTGGTCGAGGCTGAGTTCGAGAAAGGGAACGCCATTGCCGGGGCGTCCGGCGTTGGCGATGCAGCCATCGAGCCGGCCGAAGTCGGCCACGGTGCGATTCATGCATTCGACGACTTGCTGCTCGTCACCGACATCGCACACGTAACCACGGGCGTCGACTCCGAACGTACGAAGTCGTTCGGCGGCCTCTGCGTTCCGTTCGGCACGACGTCCCCACACCGCAACCGAGCCGCCGACTGCCGCGATCCCCTCGGCCATTCCGAGGCCGATCCCGGAGTTCCCGCCGGTGATCACGAAGACCTTGCCGGTGAGATCGGTGCGGGTGACTCGATCGCGACCGTCCGATTGCGGTGCAGGCGTCATGCCGTAACCGTAGAGGATTCCCAACTGAGCTTTCGGACCGCCCACAACTAGTGTCGAGCCGTTGGCAGTACTGCGGGGAGGAAACATGAAGATCGACGATCTGTTCTCGGTCAAGGGCAAAGTTGCTCTCGTGACCGGTGGGTCACGTGGAATCGGCGAGATGATCTCGGCCGGCTATCTCGCCAATGGCGCCAAGGTGTACATCAGTTCGAGAAAGGCGCCGGCCTGTGAAGACACCGCCAAGCGATTGTCGGACACCTACGGCACCGAATGCATCGCGCTACCGGCGAATCTCGCCGAGATGTCGGGTATCGAATCACTCGTCAGAGCACTGAGCGAGCGCGAGAAGCATCTCGACATTCTCGTGAACAACGCCGGGGTCTCCTGGGGGGCACCGCTCGACGAGTTTCCGGAGAACGGCTGGGACAAGGTGTTCGACACCAACGTGAAAGGTGTCTTCTTCCTCACCCAGAAGTTGCTTCCGCTCCTCGAGGAGCGAGCCACCCACGACGATCCTTCACGGGTGATCAACATCGGATCCATCGACGGCATCCGCACCCCGATTTTCGATACCCACTCGTACGGGCCATCGAAGGCGGCGTTGCACAGCCTGACGCGTCAGATGGCCGCCAAATTGGTGAAGCGGAACATCGTGATGAATGCCATCGCCCCCGGCCCGTTCCCCACGTGGATGCTGAGCACGGGTGTCGGAACCGGTGGAGACGTCGACGGCACCGATTGGTCGGTGATCGGTCGGACCAATCCGCGCAAGCGTGTCGGGACACCAGAGGACATCGCAGGTCTGGCGATCTTCCTGAGTTCACGAGCCGGCGCGTTCACTGTGGGAGAGGTCATCACCTGCGACGGCGGTCTCGTCGTCAGTTGATCTGCGCTGGCCGACGAAGTGTGGTCGAACTACGAGGAGTAACGTCGAACTCGGATCGCTTCGGGAGGTTTCGTGATGGCTGAAGAACACTTCGACGTCTTGGTGGTCGGTGCTGGCATTTCGGGTATCGGCGCCGCCTATCACCTGCAGACGATGTGCCCCGATCGCACGTTCGCAATCCTCGAAGGACGCTCCGACCTCGGCGGGACGTGGAACCTTTTCAAGTATCCGGGCATCCGTTCCGACAGCGACATGCACACGCTCGGGTTCAGCTTCAAACCCTGGACGGATGCCAAGGCCATTGCCGATGGTCCGTCGATCATGAAATATCTGCGCGAGACGGTCGCCGAGTACGGCATCGAGTCGAAGATTCGTTACAACCATCTCGTCACGCGCGCCGAATGGTCGACTGACGACGCCCGTTGGACGATCACCGCAACCCGGGCCGATTCCGGCGTGGAAGTGAGCTACACCGCGAACTTCTTGTTCATGTGTTCGGGCTACTACAGCTACAAAGAGGGATACACCCCCCATTTCGAAGGTCGCGAGCGGTTCCGTGGTCAGATCATCCATCCGCAGAAGTGGCCGGAGGATCTGGACTACTCCGGCAAGCGCGTCCTCGTGATCGGATCGGGAGCCACAGCGATGACCATCGTTCCGGCCATGGCCGACAAGGCGGCGCACGTGACGATGATCCAGCGTTCGCCCACCTATGTGGTGGCTCGCCCGGACAACGATGCGATCGCCGATGCGTTGCGCAAGTTCCTCCCGTCGAAAGTCGCCTACGCGATCACCCGCAAGAAGAACACCGTGCTCGGAAGTTTCTTCTACAACCGCACGCGTACTCAACCCGAGAAGGTCAAGGCCAAGATTCTCGGCGGGGTCCGAAAGGCACTCGGCCCCGACTTCGACGTCGACACGCATTTCACTCCGACGTACAACCCGTGGGACCAGCGCATGTGCTTGCTCACCAACGGCGATCTCTTCCGAGCCATCAATTCCGGCAAGGCATCGGTGGTCACCGATCACATTGCTTCGTTCACCGAGAACGGGATCCAGTTGAAGTCGGGCCAGGTCGTGGAAGGCGACATCGTCGTCACCGCCACCGGACTCAATCTCGTGACCGTGGGTGACATGGAGTTCAGCGTCGATGGTGAGATCGTCGACTTCTCGAAAGTCTGGACCTACAAGGGCATCGGCTACTCGGACGTCCCGAACCTGGCATCGACATTCGGTTACATCAACGCCTCATGGACCCTTCGTGCCGATCTCGTCAGCGGATACGTGTGCCGATTGCTCAACCACATGCGCTCGGTCGGCGCGGACATCGCCGTTGCACGACTCCGCGAGAGCGATCACGACATGACCCCGCGCCGCTGGATCGAGGAGTTCTCGGCCGGCTACATGGAGCGGTTCATGGATCACATGCCCAAACAAGGTGATCGTGTCCCGTGGACCAACCCTCAGCGATACGAACTCGAGAAGAAGACGATCGGCAAGGCTCCCGTCGACGACGGAGTCATGCAGTTCACGCGGCGGCGGGTTCGGGAGACGGTGTCGGTTCGCTGATCGGCTGCCATCCGGGTCGACCGAACACGTAGTGCAGACGATCCGACCAGTTATCGGCGGAAATCACGTCGCGCGCAATGTCGACCATCTCGTGGTAGGCGACTTTCACCGGGTTGTAGAAGCGGATGTTCTTGGTCAGGCCATAGCGGACGCGACGAACTTCTGGCTCGAACGTTCCGAACAGGCGGTCCCAGAGGATCAAGATGCCGGCATAGTTCTTGTCGAGGTACTGGCGATTGGCACCGTGATGAACTCGGTGATGTGAGGGCGTGTTGAACACCTTCTCGATCGGCTCGGGGAGGCGATCGATGGCCTCGGTGTGGATCCAGTACTGGTACAAGAGATTCAGTTGCGCAGCGCGCGCCGTGGCTTTCATCGGGATGCCCAGGAGCGGCATCGGGAAATAGATCCACGACATGAGGAAAGGGGACCACGGCTGACGCAATGCAGTGGAGAGGTTGTATCGGCGGCCCGAGTGGTGGGCCACATGGTTACCCCAGAACAGCCGGACCTCGTGCATCCATCGGTGGTTCCAGTAATAGAGGAAGTCCCAGATGATCATGGCTTTCCAGAACGTGAAGCCGCGCGCACCCCAGTTGGTGATCCGACGACCAAAGAGGCGTCGATTCACCCGACCGAGAACACCCTCCATCGCGAAGCCGATGACGATGTTCCCGGCGAGCAGACCGAGACTCGAAGCCGTGTCTTTTGATTCGTAGCCGAGTGGCACCAACTCGTCCGGTGTCGGATCTCCGGAGTCCGGTGGAATCGGTGTGTCGATTGATTCGAGTTCTCGGTGCACCCGCTTCTTGAGTGCCCGATGTTCGAGGATCATCGTGACGGCAAAGAGAGGAAGTGTGATCCGGTCGATGAGATCGATCCGAGCAAGAGCGCCCTTCGGCTTGGCCACGGGCGAAGACTAGTTGAGTGACTTCGCCAGGCGAATCGAGGCCGTGGTGTGTGGAGCGGCCAGGGCCTTCATCGCCACATCGAAGTCGGGCAGGCCGAAAACTTCACCCTCGTCGGTGATCATGATGAATCGATCGAGTGATTCGAGAAACGTTCGGTCGTGGCTCACGGCAATCACGGTGCCCTCAAATCCGTCGAGGGCTTGTTCGAGCGCTTCGGACGATTCGATATCGAGGTTGTCGGTTGGTTCGTCGAGCAGCAGAACATTGTGACCATCCAGCTCGAGACACAGGATTTCGAGGCGCGCCTTCTGTCCTCCGGAGAGAGTCGGGAACTCTTGACGGGCATTGAGGCGCAGGCCGTACCGGGCGAGTGCGCGCATCGACTTCTCCTCGTCGATGAGGCGATCACGGACGATGTCGATGCTCTGACGATCTCGGAACTCGGGACGATTGTTGACCTGGGTGAACATCCCGATCGAGGTGCGGGGACCGAACTGCAATGAACCGGTCTCGACCTCCGACTTGCCGGCGAGAACGTCGAGCAGATGGGTCTTGCCGGTGCCATTGGGCCCGATGAGGCCGACCCGCTCCCCGTGGTAGATCTCGTCCGAGAAAGGAAGAAACAGATCACCGATACCGACCGCGTCGATCTTGACGACGCGACGCGCGGCGTCGGCACCTCGTAGGCGCACGTGGATTTGGTTGTCGGGGACGGGTGGAGGTGGTGGACCAGCGGCCACGAACTTCTCCCAGCGAGTTTCGGCGGCGTTCGCCTTGGTGGCGTTCTTGAAGTTCTGGGCCGCACGCTGCTTCATGATCTTCATGTGGTGGAAGAGCCGTCGTTCTTCGTCGTTCCAACGCTTGAGTTCGTCGCCGAGTTGTTCCTGACGCTTGGCTCGAGCGTCGGGGAACGTCGTGTAAGAACCGCCGTGCACCCAACATCCCGAACCTTCGACCACGACGATCTTGGTTGCGACTCGTTCGAGGAGCTTGCGGTCGTGGCTCACCATCAGGATGGTCGATTTCGACGCGAGGATCTGCTCTTCGAGCCAGCCGCGAGTCGGAATGTCGAGATAGTTGTCGGGCTCGTCGAGGAGCAACACATCGGCGCCCGAAGTGAGCAAGAGGTCGAGGACCAATCGCTTGCGCTCTCCACCGGAGAGTTCCGACACGAGTCGCGTGGCGAAGTCGTCGATCGGGGTCTTGACGCTCCGATCGGCGGCGGCGTGCCAGCGGGTTTCGAGTTCGTATCCACCGAGGTCTCCCCAGTCGGCCAGTGCCTCCGCGTAGCCCATGCCGTCGTCGGTCCCGTCGGCGAGTGCCTTTTCGGCGACGATCAGACGGCGGCCGGCATCGCGAAGAACAGGTGGCGCCACTTCGATGAGCATTTCGCGCAACGTGTCGGTCGGCCGGGACATGCCGACGTCCTGGGTCATGCTCAGGTACGAGCCATTGACGGTGAACTCTCCTTCGTCGGCCTCGATGACACCCGAAAGGATGCGCAGAATCGTGCTCTTCCCGACGCCATTCGCTCCAACGATGGCTGCGTGTTCGCCGGGGGCGATGCCGAAACTGAGGTCGAAGAAGAGTTGGTCGGCACCGGGCGGGGAATACGCCAATTCGGAGACGACGATGCTGCTCACCGACTCATTCTCGCCGGCTCGGTCGCGCTCTACACCTTCAGGAGGAGTTTTCCGTAGTGGCCACCAGTCATCAACATCTGGAGGACCATCGGGAAGTTCTCGATCCCGTGCTCGATCTGCTCGCGCATGACGAGATCACCGTTTCGTACCCACGATGCAAGCTGGTTCTCGGCTTCGGCGTATCGATCAGCGAAGTGGAACACGGCATAACCCGCCATGGAGGCGTGGCGCTCGGCGAGTTTCAGATAGTTGCGCGGACCGTGGACATCGCCCATGTTCTCGTATTGGGAGATCGCGCCGCAGATGACGATCCGCGAACCTTCTTTGATGCGCATGAGGACGTCGTCGAGTATCGAACCTCCGACGTTGTCGAAAAAGACGTCGATTCCTCCCGGCGCGAGCGCGTCGAGACGTGCAGCGACGTCCTCGTTCTTGTAGTCGATGGCAGCGGTGAAGCCAAGATCGTTGGTGAGAAAACGAGACTTCTCGGCTCCACCAGCGATACCGATCACATTCGTCGCGCCACCAAGTCGGGCGATCTGACCGGCGAGAGAACCGACTGCACCGGCCGCCGCACTGACGACGACCGTTTCGCCGGGCGCGACTCGACCGACGTCGAGGATTCCGAAGTATGCGGTGAGGCCGGTGGTGAGCCCCAGTGCGCCGAGCCACACGTTCGGTGGAGCGATTCCGACGTCGAGTTTGCGCATCATCGCACCCGGCATGATGGCGTGCGTCTGAGATCCGAGTGGTCCGAAGACAGGATCTCCCGCCGTCAATCCCGCGAAGCGACTCTCGACGACCGTACCGACACCGAGCGCCGGTACGGCACCGCCGATCTGCGCACCCTGATGGAAACTTCCTTCGTCGAGCGTGGTGCGGATGAAGGCGTCGATGCCGAGTAGGTCGACCTCGATCAGAACGCAACCGTCGGGAATTTCTCCGACCGCTTCTTCTTCGTAACGAAAGTTGTCGAGTCCGACGGGTCCCTGTGGGCGTTCGACGAGAACGACCTTGCGGTTGACGATGGCCATCAGAGTCCGCCGTCGATGCCGATGACCTGTCCGGTCACCCAACTCGATGCCGGTGAGACGAAGTAGAGAACCGCCTGTCCGAGATCGTCGGGCGTGCCGAGACGCCGCATCGGCATGCGAAGCATCTTTTCGAGTTTCGGGAGGTCTTCGTCCTCCAGCCGCATGGCCTTCATCATGATCTCGGTGGGTACGGCTCCCGGCATGATGCAGTTCACGCGGATGCGAGGTCCGAGTTCCTTCGCGTAGGTGACGGTGAGCGAGTTCACCGCTGCTTTGGCAGCGGCGTAGTGACCGCTTCCCATCACGGTGGACACCGCAGCCTTCGACGAAATGTTGACGATGCGTCCACCATCTCGCATGAGGCGAGCTGCGGTGTTCGTGCAGACCCAGATCGAAGTGAGGTTGAGGCGCATCGTGGCCTCCCATTCCGCAGGGTCGAGTTGTGTGAGCGGCGCTTGGATCGGTGAGCCGCCGGCATTGTTGATCCAGATGTCGAGATGACCGAACTCGCTGATCGCGCGTTGAGCGAGTGCTTCGACAGCCGCGTTGTCGGTCACGTCGGTGGGCACGGCGATGGCGCGACCACCACGAGCTCGAATGTCGGCGGCGACCCGCTCGACCTCATCGGCCCGGCGAGCCGCGCACACGACCGCCGCACCAGCGTTGGCGAGCGTGTGGGCGATGCCCTCACCGATGCCGCGACCCGCACCCGTCACCACGGCGACGTCGTCGTTCAGACTGAAGAGCTTCTCGATGGACTCGTTCATGTTCCCCCCCTTGGTGGTGCACCACCAGCGGCTAAGTTACCGAGAGTAAGTAAGCGTGTGAAGTGCCCACGCACGGGGGGTGTTGACGGGTGAGGAAGACTGACCGCATGTCGAGCCCCGGATCTCGTCGACCCGGCCGCCCGGCCGGTGGCCAATTGATCGTGGATCGTGAACGCGTCCTCGACGCCGCCGAACGGGTGATTGCCCGCGAGGGGGCCGGGGTCTCGATCGACGACATCGCGCTCGAGGCTGGAGTCACCAAGCCGATCGTCTACGACCGGGTGGGTAGCCGGTCCGAACTCGCCGACGCGCTCGCCGAAAGGTTGGCCGACCGCCTTGTGACGGCGGCGGGCGCGGCGTTGATCGACGAACCGATCTCCGAACGGACGCTGGCCCGATTCATCGAGAGCAACTTGCTGACCGTTCGCGAACATCGCGAACTCTTCCTTTATGTCACCGGTGGCTCGACCGAACAGACGGCCCTCGGACGATTGAAGGTCGCCGAACGTTCGATCGATCCGATGACCACGGCGATCAGAACGTGGCGGGAATCGTTCGGGCAGGATTCCGCCGTGGCCCAGACCTGGGCGGCGGCCATCGTGGGCGCGTTGCAGATGGTGGCGATCTGGTGGACGGCACAAACGGATCGATCCGCTCGCGACACTGCGGAACATCTGGCCAACCTCCTCTGGAACGGCCTTCCGGGCCGGTCGGATGCGATCTGAGTGGTTATTTACGAGGGGTAGATAAGCCCTTGCCAGGGGTGTTACTGTCGTCACAGATCTTGGGGGAGGTCGCCATGGGGGCAGAGGACAATTACGAAGATCTGACCGAGTGCGCGCTCACGCCCGAGCTCGAACACCAACTCGTCTACGGACACGGTGAGTGCGTCTTCATGTGGGTCAACAGCAAGAACGAACCATTCGGTGTCGTGATGTCGTATCTGCCCAAGGACGGCAAGTTGTGGCTCACGGCGGCCGAGACCCGCAAGCGCATCCCGGCTCTGCGTCGTAATCCACGCGCGTCGATCTGCATCAACAGCACCGGAACCCGGATGGGCGGAGGCAAGACCGTCACCTACAAGGGAACCTGCGTGATCCACGACGATCGGGAGACCAAGGACTGGTTCTACCCCGAGTTCGCCCATCGACTGCGGGCCGACAACGCGGCGGCTGCCGAGGCGTTCCGCACGTTCCTCGACTCACCGCATCGTGTGATCATCGAGTTCACGCCCGATTATTCGCTCAGTTTCGACGCCGCCCTCATGTGGGCGCGTTCACCCGAAGTCATTCAGTAAGAGAAGGAGAAATCACATGTCGATGACCGAAGACGTTCCCGTCCACCTCCGTGGCAACGGAGCCCCTGTTTTCGAGGAGCGAACCATCACCGACCTGAAGGTGACGGGCACGATTCCGGCCGAACTCGACGGTCGGTATCTGCGCAACGGCGCCAACCCGACGACGGGTATGAGCGACCACCCCTTCTTCGGCGACGGCATGATCCACGGAGTCCGTCTGCGCGACGGCAAGGCCGAGTGGTATCGCAATCGCTACGTACAGACGCCGTTCATCGCCAAACCGGAGCTCGACATCCTCGATCCGTCGGTCACGCTCGACATGACGTGTTCGAAGGCCAACACCCACGTGGTCGGCCACGCCGGCAAGATCCTCGCTCTCGAAGAGGGCCACTTCCCCTATGTCCTCGACGGCAACCTCGAGACGATCGGCTCGACCGACTACGCCGGTCGTCTGAAGGGTCCGTTCACCGCCCACCCGAAGATCTGCCCGACAACGGGCGAGATGCTGGCGTTTGGATATGCACCTCTCCCGCCGTACCTCACCTATCTCCGTGTATCGGCAAAGGGTGAACTGCTCCAGGTCGAGCCGATCACCGTGACCGGTCCGACGATGATGCACGACTTCAACATCACCGAGAACCACGTCGTGTTCATGGACCTACCGGCTGTTTTCAACCTCGACCTCGCGCTCGAAGGAAAGATGCCGATCCACTGGAGCGACACCTATCCGGCCCGGCTGGGTGTGATGCCGCGCAACGGCAACGACTCGCAGGTGAAGTGGTACGACATCAATCCCTGCTACGTGTTCCACCCGATGAACAGCTACGAGGACGGCGACAAGATCGTCCTCGACGTCGCGCGGTTCGATCACATCTGGAAGGACAACGACATGGACTTCCCGAGTCCGATGTTGTGGCGCTGGGTGATCGACACCAAGTCGGGTCGCGTGAGCGAAGAGCAGATCGACGATCGCTCAGCTGAGTTCCCGCGGGTGAACGACGCCGTGATCGGCAAGAAGCATCGCTATGGCTACGAGATGTCGATGGGGAACGCCGGCTTCGGCGAGATCGACGCCGGAGCCATTTTGAAGTACGACCGCCAGAACAACACCCGGACCTCCATCGAGCTTGGTCGTGGTCGCGTGTGCGGTGAGGCGGTGTTCGCTCCATCGGCTTCGGCCAAGTCGGAGGACGACGGGTATCTCATGACCTACGTCTTCGATGCGGCGACCGAAACCAGCCAGTTCGTGATCTTCGACGCGCTCACCATGGCCGCCGATCCGATCGCAACCGTCCAATTGCCCCGGGTGCCGTTCGGCTTCCACGGGAGTTGGGTACCGGCCTCCGTGGCCAACTGAAATCGCCGCTTCGGCGGCGCACAACTGAGGGGGAAAGATGAAGAGATCCATGACTGGAGGGTCGAGGGGATCGCGTGCGCGAATCCTCGCGGCACTCATGGCCGGCAGCCTTATCGTCGCCGCGTGCGGCGGTGACGACGGCGGTTCGTCGGGTGGCGACGAGACGAAGAGCAGTGCTCCCGCCTCTGACGCCCCGGGCGACAGCGCGGCACCCACTGATAGCGCGGCTCCGGCCGAAGGCGGACTCGCCAGCGATGCACTTCCGGCACCGACCGGCGAAGAGATCGTCATCGGTCTCGTGAACACCGAAGGTGGTGCGGGTGGTCTCGACTTCCCCGACATCCGTCGCTTCCTCGAAGCAGCCGTTGGTTACTCGAATCAGCACGGTGGTCTGGGCAATCGCCCGGTCAAGATCGAGTCGTGTGTCGTGAAGGGTGACCCCGAAACGTCGCAGGCTTGTGCGCAGGAACTGGTCGGCAAGGGTGTCGAACTCGTGTTGATCGGTCTCGATCTCTTCATCGACTACAAGACGTACGAAGCGGCCGGTGTCCCGGTGATCGGTGTTCTGCCGATCATGCCGATGGATTACACCGCGAACGCGTTGTTCCTCACCGGTGGTAATGCGACCTCGCAGTCGGCCACCGCTGTCTTTGCCAAGGACGTCCTGAACGCCACCAAGGTGGCAATCATTCACGCCGACAACCCGGGGGCGAACTCGACGGCTGCTGGTCTCGAGGCATCGCTCGATGTCGCCGGAATCGAATGGACGGCGGTCAAGGGCGGTAACGACGAAACAGACGCAGGTTTCCAGGGTCTGATGCGTCAGGCGGCTGATTTCGGCCCCGACGTGATGGTCTCGTTGTATTCGGATGCCGGTTGCATCGGCACCATGCGGGCCCGTGCATCGCTCGGCATCGAAACCCCGGTCGTCACCACCAGCATTTGCGCCGACTCCGATGTGATCAGCGCAGTCGGCGACGATGCCACCGGCTGGTACTTCGCCGGTCTGCCCAAGGACAGTGACACGCCCGAACGCGCCTTGCTGGCGACGTTGCTCGCGCCGGTGATGGGAATCTCCGAAGAGGAAGTCACTCCGACCGGTCTCGGTCTCGGCGGTCTCGGCTACACGATGTGGATGTCGTTGTACGACTACGGCCAGAAGATGGTCGCTGCCGGTACCGAACTCACGGGTGCATCGTTGTTCGACTTCCTGAAGACGAGTACCGACCTCTTCTTGTTCGGTGGTCAGACACCGATCGCCTGCGGCTCGGAAGCCAAGTACCCGGCGGTTTGCTCGTTCGTCTTCCCGTTCGCCATGTACAAGGGTGACGGTGTGGTCGGTCCGGTCGACGGTGTCGACCTCGTCGACAGCCGTCCGCTCCTTCCCTGATCGTGTTGTCGCTGTCGGGTAGCAGAGAGTCGAGAAATTCGGTATGACCGACTATCTCTTCTTCCTGCTGCTCGGCAGCGGCGCTGGGGCGATCATCGCCGCGCTCGGTCTGGGCATGGTGATGACGTATCAGGGATCGGGAGTCGTCAATTTCTCGGCCGGCGCCATGGCGATGTGGGGTACGTACGTGTACGCCGATTTGCGCAAGGGCGAGTATCCATTTCCGATTCCCGGACTTCCCGATCGCTATCACTTCGGTGAAGACGTCGGATATCGCTGGGCGTTGATCCTCGCTCTGCTCACCGCGGCACTTCTCGGGCTCATCGTGTATCTGTTGATCTTCCGACCCCTGAGACAGGCTCCCGCACTGGCCAAGGTGGTGGCCAGCGTCGGTTTGATCATCCTTTTCATCACGTTGGTCGAACGTCGCTTCGAGGACATCACCGGTGGTCTTCGGGTGGACGCGATCCTGCCTCGCGAACCGGTGACGATCACCGGAGATCTGACGATCCCGCGAGATGGGCTGTGGCTGCTCCTCATCGTCACCCTCACCGCTGGCGCGCTCTGGGCCTACAGCAAGTACCTGCGCATCGGATTGGCTACCCGCGCCGCCGCCGAGAACGAAAAAGGCGCGGTGATGCTCGGGTACTCACCCGATCTGCTCGCCGGACTCGGCTGGGTGATGTCGTCGGTCGTCACGACGTTCATTGCGATTCTTGCTGCTCCGCAGATCCAGTTGACACCGACCATCTTCACCTTCACCTTCCTCATCCCAGCGCTCGGCGCCGCGCTCATCGGCAAGTTCCAGAACTTCTGGCCCACACTCCTCACCGGTGTGCTCATCGGCATGGGCCAGTCGCTCTGCACCAAGTTGCAGAACGAGATCAGTTGGTTCCCCGAATACGGCGCCCGTGAAGGAATACCGTTCCTCGTGATCATCGTGACGATGGTCGTGCTCGGTGAGCGCCTGCCCGAACGCGGTGCGGTATCGAACTGGAAGCTGCCATCGGTTCCACCGGCGCGGATCACCCCGGTCTCTCTTCTCGTCCCCACCGGCCTCGCCGTGCTGGGGCTCTTCGCCTTCGGTCCCCTCTGGCGCGCCGCTCTGATGACCACGGTGATCGCCGCCGTGTTCGCTCTCTCGTTGGTCGTGCTCACCGGGTTCGGCGGCCAGACGTCACTCGCCCAGATGGCCTTTGCCGGCGTCGCCGGGTTCACGTTGTCGAAACTGGCGACTCGATACGACATACCGTTCCCGATCGCACCGCTCCTCGCCGCGTTCGGAGCCATGATCTTCGGACTCGTCGTCGGCATCCCGGCCTTGCGCGTTCGCGGTACCAATCTCGCCATCATCACGCTCGCCGGTGGAGTCACCATTGCCGAGTTCGTGTTCAAGAATCCGGCCATCATCGGCGACATCGCGAGTGGTGGTGCGAAGGTCCCCAATCCGAAACTCGGACCCTGGGACTTCGGCTTGGTGTTCGGCAACAAGGTGTCGCGCCCGGTGTTCGGAGTCTTTCTCGTGGTGATCCTCATCCTGCTCTGCATCGCCGTGGCCAACATCCGACGCTCGGGTTCCGGGCGTGTCATGTTGGCCGTTCGCGGCAACGAGCGGGCCGCCTCGGCCGTGGGCATCAATGTCGTACGTGTGAAGATGACGATGTTCGGCTTCTCGTCGTTCATCGCCGGTGTGGGTGGAACACTCGTCGCCTACCGATTCGGATCGGTGTCGGATCTCTCGTATGGCGTCATGGCCTCGCTCACCGCACTGTCGGTTGCCTATCTCGGTGGCATCACGAGTGTGTCCGGGGCGGTCACGGCCGGTATCACGGCCACCGCGGGCGTCGCCTTCTACGGAATGAATCAGATCATCGGCGGCATGGGCCGTTGGGAACCGTTCATCGGCGGCACGTTGCTCATTTTCACCGCAGTGCAGAATCCCGAAGGCATCGCCGGTGCGATTCGCGCCGGAGCCGCACAAGCACGACTGAAGAAGTCACTGGCCAAAGCGGCCGCTTAGCGTCCCGATCGGGCGCGCCACAGTTCGTCGGGCCAAAGCTCACGGATCTCCGTGGAGATGAAGTCACTCGTCCAGCGGACCATGTCGGCCCACGGAAATTCGGCACTGGCCATCTCGGTGAAGGCCATACCGGCGAGAATCAGCTCGGCGTCTTCGATGTGAATCTCGAAATCGCGTGCGGGCTGATCGCGATCGGAGGCCGAGCCCGGATCGGATTCGGTCATGCCCCACGTTTCATCGGGCCACAACTCGTCGATGCGTGACTCCAGACGAACGATCTCGTCGAGTTTCCAAGATCGCGGGCCCCATCCGGTGTCCTCCCCGCCGAACACCACGAGCTGATCGCTCATGATCCCGAGGATGATGCGCAATGCCGATGCTGCGTCGCGGGCGAGGGCCATGGTGCGCGGTTCGGACACCGCACGATCATGGCAGGAGTGTGAATGCACTGCCTACTCGTTCGTCGGGCGAATGAGCCATTCGTCCTCATGATCGTCAAGCGGGTGGAGGGAAGTCTCCATTTCGCTCGGATCCGAATCCACATCCGGGCGAGGAGGACGTCATGAAGGAACGAACGATCGCCGGGCTCGGTGTTCTCGCGCTCGTGATCGCCGGTGGTTGCGGTGGCCGTGACGAACCGAAGTTGCTCGAAGCGGTCGATCCGGGTGCGGTGTTACAGCGGCCCGTGTTCACGAGCGAACCGCCGCCGGCCGATCCGGGGCCGATCGAGACGTCGATCGAAACGGCCTTTGCCCAGATCGTCTCGCGTCGCGTCGAATGTGGTCGTTCACCGAGGACGTGTGATCCCGACCGACTGGCGGTTCCCGGTTCGGACGTCCATCGATCACTCGTCGAACTCATGGCCGATCGCGTGGCTAATGGCGTGATCGCATCTACCGACGGATCACTTCGGTATCGGATCGACAACGTGACGCCCACGACCATCGACACGGCTCTCGTTCGCGTGTGTTTCACGGACGACACCGTGCTGGTTCAGCCGGTTCCCTCCGCCGATGGCGAACCGATCGCCCCGATCGTGGTCGACGACTCGACGTTCAGCGCCGTCGCCGATTGGGAACTGCGACGCATCGATGGTGAGTGGTTGTGGTCGGCGGAGCATTCGCTCAATTGGAGCGTGGGGGAGGATTTATGCGTCGGCTGATCACGGGAGCAACGGTCCTTGTCGCGGCACTGCTGGTCGTACCTTCAGCCGTCGAGGCCGCCGATGGCAGCACCGGAAGTGGTGGCTCGAGCGGAGGCACGATCTGGGCCGGTGTGCAGACGGGAACACCACCCAATTCACTGAATGGCACCGGCAACGTGTGTCGATGGACTCCGGAGACCGCCTACGACTCGACCACGGGAACCGGTTCGCGCACGCCGATCACCATGCGTTTGAACGGATTGCGATACAGGTTGTTCAATCGGACGTGCAACGGACGTCGTCGGCTCGTCTGGATTCCACAGGTGTCGGCTCGTCAACTGGCGACACAGTCGTCTCTTCTGGTGTACGGCCGGTTGCCCCGACCGGGGTTCAATTTTGCGCCATCGATCGACGATGCGGTGGTGAAGGTCGGAACCTGGATGTGGACGAATCCGGACGCCTGGAAGCCGGTGACGGCCACCGCGTGGATACCGACACCGACCGGGATCATCTGGACACGCACGACGGCGACACCGATCACCATGCGTTTCGACACCGAGGATGCGGTGCAAGCAGGTGGTGGTCGGGGGAACATGAGTTGTCTCGGGCCCGGTGTCCCCTGGACACCGCTTCTCGGTGACTCGGCCGACAGCACGTGTCACTACACGTATCGCCACGCGTCGGTGGCCAACCCCGGTGGTCGATTCGCGGCGGCGATGTCGATCACGTGGGCGATCTCTTGGACGTCGAATGTTGGCGCTGGCGGGATCCTTCCGCCCTACACGAATTCGGCTCCGACGACGGTCAGAGTGCGGGAACTTCAGGCACTGGTGGAGTAGCGGTTGGTACCCGCTGCGACCAGACCACTCCGACGATCACCAAAACCGCGCCGAGGATCTGCACCGGGACCAATGATTCGTCGAGGATCGTCACCGCCCAGATGAGCGTGAGCACCGGTTCGGTGGCGGCGACGAGAGCAGCCGGAGCCGGGCCGAGGTGGCGGACGCCGAGGAAGAAAGTGGTTCCGGCGACGACGGTGCTCACCACGCCCAGCGCGATCATCGATGACACGTACTTGCCACCACTCGGTGCAGTGAGATCGCCATTGATGATGCTGAGGAATGCACCGACGACGAATGCCCCGGTGAATCCCCAAGCGGCAGCCACGAATCCGTCACCTGAGGTCCGGGCTTCGTCTTCGTGGGTGACGAGACGCTCGCTGAACAAGATGTAGCACGCATAGATGAAGGCGTTACCGAGCGTCATCAACATGCCGATCAGTGCCGCATCGTCGGTGCCTTTCACGACTTCGGGAACGGTGAATGCGATTCCGAGAAGGGTCAGGCCGGCCGCCCACCAGATGTGTCGCGACGACGGCTTGCCGAGCAACCACGCACCGAGGGCGACCATCGCCGGGTACGTGTAACAGATCACGATGTAGAGCGCGCCGGACATGCGGTCGAGGGCGGCGAAGGCGAGATAGGCCATGAATCCGAACGAGACACCGGCCAGGACGCGGGGTTTCCAGTCGACCTCGAACGGACGCGGTCCGTGACCACCGATTCGGCGGAAAGCAACCACGGCCCACGAGACCGGCATGGCCACGGCGAAGCGCCAGAAGAGCACATCAGTCGTGCCGAGTTGTTCGAGGACGTTCTTGCCAAAGACGGTGAAGAGTGAATACGCAAGCGCGCTCACGAGCATCCAGAGGATTCCGCGCTGCTTGGTCGACACAGAAGGAAGACGCTAGGCGATGAGGTGGTCGGATACCTGTTTTAGGGCATCGCGCATCACTTCGTCTTCCAAACCTTCGGCGGTCAGGACTCGGGAGAATGCAAAGCCCTGCTGACGTTCGCACCCGAGTGAACTCAACGACTCGGCGATGTCGGGTGTTTCCACTCCGGTCGCCGACACGACGAGTCCGAGATCTTGTGAGAGGCCGATGACCGCCCGTGCCATGGCGATTGCACTCGGTGACGTCAGCCGTCGCGCATCGATACGAACCTCGTCGACGGGCAGCGCTGGTACCGATCCCCACGCGGTGTCGGAGCCGGTGACGTCCTCCAAACACACTCGAGCTCCGGACTTTCGAAGAAGGTTCAGGACTTCGTCCGCCGCTGCTGGGTCGTTCTCTCGACTCGATTCGTGCAGGTCGATCGTGAGTCGTCGGGGTTCGACACCTCGTAGTGCAGCGACGATCTGGCCGTCGCGCCACGCGCGCGGCGTGCATCGTTGTGGGATGTTCACCCGGAATCGGAAGTCGGGCGCGAGCCCCATGACATCCAGCCGACGGATGATCGGGCGTGCTTGTTGCACCACCGACGCGGTGATCTTCTCCAGAGTGTTCGGGTCGTCCACGAGCGCGAGGATCGTCGCCGCGCCCACGTGCGCTCCGTCGGGGTCGATCCAACGAGCGAGGATTTCCGCACCCACGAGTCGTCCGGTTGCTCGGTCGTATTCGGGCTGGAAGAAGGGGACGATGTCTCCGGCTTCGATGGCTCGTCGCAATCTCGCTTCGTCGGCCGATCGGCGGTCCACTTCATCGCGCATGGCAACGGTGAACTCCTCGATACGCCCGCGACCGTTCTCCTTGGCTCGGTGCAGGGCGAGGTTCGCGTAACCGAGGACGTCGACCGGTGTGCATCCGTTCCACGGCCCACGGGCAATGCCGATACTGGTCCCGATGCGAAGGAGACGACCACCGATCTCGATCGGTTCCACGATCGACGACGAGATCCGTTCGGCGAGCATCCGAACGCCGGTTGTTCCAACGCCGAGGGGGCACGTGATGACGAACTCGTCACCTCCGAGTCGTGCTGTGCGGCAATCATTCGGTGCAACGTCGGTGATCCTTCGTGCCACGACGGTCAGAAGTTCGTCGCCCGCCGCGTGGCCGAGCGAATCGTTGATCGACTTGAATCGATCGAGGTCCAGATACAAGAGCGCGAACTCCACGTCTCCGGCATCGATCGAGTCGGTCAGGTGTTCGAGAAGTCCGGCTCGATTGAGGAGTCCGGAGAGCAGGTCGTGCGTTGCGCGATGGGTGAGTGTCCGGTGGCGCGACACCAGAGCTTGGATGCCGACGAGCGCGGTGAACACCGCGATTCCGAGCGCCAGGCCGATCAACACGCCCGGGTTATCGGCCGGACGTGGCCAGGACTTGAGGGAAACGGCTGGTCAGCGAGGTCGTAGTCGAGGAATCAACAGGGGAGTCCGGGCGGCGTATTCGGCCCAGCCCGGACGGCGCTCGGCGCTGCGCTTTTCGGCCAGTGGAATGGATGCCGTGAGGAACATCACGGTCATGGCCAGCGCCCCGATGCCCATCCACCATGAACCCGGGTCGGCAGCCAGAGCGAACAGGAAGAGCCCCCACCACCACAGCATTTCTCCCAGGTAGTTGGGGTGGCGGGACCTCGACCAAAGTCCGGTGTCGAGGACGTCCCCGGGCTTCTTAGTTCGATTGAAACGTCGGAGGTCGACGTCGGCGAAGTGTTCGAGGGCGGTCCCGAGAAGGGTCAGCGCCGCCGCCACGATGTCGAGCGCGCCGAAGTCCCGTCCGCTCGAGGTCGTGGCCCCGACGATGGGCAATGAACCGAGGGTGACGACGATCAGCGGGAAGAGGTGGACCGACGTGAGGCTCACCAGCCATCTCGGCATCGGGACATCGCGGTAGAGCTGCTGGTAGCGCCAATCCTCGTGGTGCAGACCGGGCCAGCCGATCGACCAATTGGCGGTGAGGCGGATTCCCCAAGCGAGAGCACAAACCACGAGCACCCAGCGCCGAGTGGCATCGGTGGCGTCGTTGGCTGCCGCGAACCAGATGGCGATGGCCGGGGGCATCACGCTCCACCACGCATCGAAGGTGGATCCATTGCCCACGATCTGTGACGCGATGTAGAGAAACGCCACCGAGGTGGCGAATCCGGCGATGAGCGCAGCGATCGGATCGTCGGTTCCGACGATTGCCGCGATGACGATGCACAGCGGGACGGCGATCGCGTAGAGCGCGAGGATCACGAGGAACGACTGGGTACGAGTGAGGCGACTGGACGTCATGTCGACATCATGACCCACCACATCGGGTCGGGGTGCGATCGAGCCGTGATCCGTCCCACGACGGGTGCGCAGAGACCTACGATCGGTCCATGAAGCGGCGGTTGGTCTCGATCCCGGCCTTGTTCGTTGCCGCGTGTCTCCTGATTTCGCTTCTGCCCGTGTGGCTTCCGATGGCGGCCGCTATCGATTTGTTGCGTGGACGAACCCGTCTCCCCATCGTCCGACTGCTCGGCTTCGCCCTTCTGTGGTCGATCACCGAGTCGATCGGTGTCCTCGTGGCCTTCGGCTGGTGGATCATCGGCCAGTCGAAACGTGCGTCGGTTCACTTCGCGCTCCAACGGTGGTGGGCGGGTCGGCTCATGGCCGCGCTGCGCGTCACGTGCGGTGTGAAGGTCACGGTCGAGAATGCGGAGGTGCTACGACCCGGTCCGACGATCCTGTTCGCCCGCCATGCGAGCCTTGCCGACTCACTCGTTTCGGCATATGCAGTCACATCGGCCGTGCGTATGCGGCCCCGTTACGTGTTGAAACGCGAACTGCTGAGCGAACCGTGTCTCGACGTGGTCGGAAATCGTCTCCCCAATCATTTCCTCGATCGCGGTGCGGCAGACTCGGCCCCCGAACTCGCCGCTCTCTCGGCTCTCACTTCCACCATGGGCGTTGACGACATCGGCGTGATCTTCCCCGAAGGAACTCGCGCCAATCCCGACAAGAGGTCTCGCGCATTGGAAAAGATCGCTTCGGTCGATCCGGCGCGGGCGGCTCGCCTGGGCGGTCTGCAGCACCTTCTCCCACCACGGCCGGCCGGCGCGCTCGCCATGTTGCGCGGCTGTCCCTCGGCCGACGTGTTGTTGGCCTGGCACATCGGCTTCGAGGGGCTCGACACCTTCGGTGGCATCCTGCGCGCGGTTGGTCGGCCTTTGCGTCCGGTGCGATTCGTCCTACGACGAGTCCCTCGGCACGAGGTCCCCGAAGTTCACGGCGATGATCCGTCGGCCTTCGTCGAATGGCTCGATCAACAATGGTTGTCGATGGACCGTGAGGTCGCGATGGCACTCTCGGAAAGGAACTGACATGGGTGGAGTGATGCTGGCATCGGCTCTGGCGATCCTGGTCGTCATGTTGACGACGTGGGTGGTGAGTGTCGCCATCCGCAATGCATCGATCGTCGACATCGTGTGGGGCCTCGGCTTCGTCGTCGTTGCTTGGGTCGCCCGGATCGTGGGCGAGGGCAACGATGCTCGTCAGTGGTTGCTCACACTTCTCACGACTCTGTGGGGTCTGCGACTCGCCGGTTATCTGGCCTGGCGCAACACGGGTCACGGTGAGGACTACCGATATCGGAACATGCGCAAGCGATGGGGTGCGCGCTTTCCGTTGATCAGCCTGGTGACGGTCTTTGGTCTGCAGGGAACTCTCATGTGGATCGTGTCGCTCGGTGTCCAGCTCGGTCAGGCCGACGACTCACCCGACCTCGGTGTGATCGCTCTGATCGGTGTGATCGTGTACGTGGTCGGACTCGTCTTCGAAACGGTCGGGGATGCCCAACTCACAAGGTTCAAGGCCGATCCGAGTTCGGCGGGCAAAGTGATGGACAAAGGCTTGTGGCGCTACACGCGCCATCCGAACTACTTCGGTGACGCGTGTGTGTGGTGGGGACTCTCGCTCATCGCAGCCGAAACCGGTGGCGGAGCATGGGGTCTGATCGGAGCCGGTGTGATGACGTACTTTTTGCGTCGAGTATCGGGAGTGACGCTTCTCGAGCGTTCGCTGAAGAAACGACGCGAGGGTTACTTGGAGTACATCGAGCGCACCAGTCCGTTCTTTCCGCGTCCACCCCGGAGAGGCTGACCACGCGAGGTCGGCTCATCTAGGGTGCTTCGGTGCCTCATCGCGAAAGTCCGAACTCCCCGCGATCGTTCGGCTTTCGAGCCACGGCACTGGTCGTTTCTTTCGGCATCGTCGCTTTCGGAATCTCCTTCATGGTGTCGTCACATCTCGGTGTGGCTCCAGCCGATGTTCTGAGCACGGGCGGAGCCGAGCGGCTCGACATCGGCGTCGGAACCATGGGTTGGATCTCCGGCGCGTTCTTCACGGTTCTCGCGTGGCTCATGAAGCGACCCCCCCAATGGGGCACCGTGATCGGGGCCTTCGCAGTGGGTTTCTTCGTCAACGTGGCCCTCGACGTCGTTCCCGAGCCCGATCTCATGGTCGCGCGCATACCGATGCTCGTCTTCGGCCTCGCGCTTATCTACCTGGCAATTTCGATCGGCGTGGCGACGACACTCGGCACCGGTCCGATGGAACTCTTGATGCTCGCCCTGTCGGATCGTGGAATGAGCGTTCAGGCAGCTCGCTGGGGACTCGAGGCGTTCG
>JBEGQB010000002.1:0-29418 GCA_041181165.1 Actinomycetota bacterium | reverse complement strand
CGGGCATCGTCGAGCGAGAAACGATGGGTCACGAGGATGTCTTCGATCTGTGGCGACGCGGAGAGGATGTCGATTGCAGTGGCGAAATCGCTGTCGTCGTGGCCATGGGCGTAGAACACAGCCGGTATGAGGCTGATCTCGCGCAGCGTGACGTCTCGCCGTAGCGACACCGCATCCCAGAACACTCCGAGTTCGACGATCGAACCCCCTGTTTCACAGGCCCGGACGGCAACATCGACGGCTGATTGCGATCCGACCGCGTCGAACACGACGTCGTAACGCCCACTGATGCCGACGGATCCACCGAGCGCCTCGACGGCATCGCGCTGATGGTCGTAGCGGGCTTCCACCTCGGCCTCCACACCTAGATGACGCAAAGCAGCAACGACGGCCAGACCAACACTGCCCGCTCCGATCACCGCCACGCGGGAACCTGGCTCGATGGCGACTCGGCGAACACCATGGACGGCGACGGCCAATGGTTCGACGAGCGCGGCTGCCCCCGAGGTCGCTCCGGGTGGCATCGGAAAGACACAATTCGGATCCACCAACACACGGTCGGCGAATCCGCCATGAAGCACTCCGCCGAAAAAGCGAGCCATGGATTCCGGGCAGATGTTCGAACGGCCGGTCGTGCACATGCGGCACGTGCCGCACATGCCAGTTGGTCGCACAGCAACCAAGGTCCCGTCGGCGAGTCGGCCACCGAATTCGTGACCCATGGTGATCGGACTCGGTCCCATCTCCAGCATGTGGATATCGCTGCCACAGATCCCAGCGGCATCCACCGACACCAGAACGCCATCGCCTCGCGGCTCGTCCACGTCGGCCACCTCGATGCCTGATTCGGTGCGCCGGACGGCTCTCATTACGACATCCTCGCGTTCGTCCCCCGTGGCGGAGCAGGTGTCGGGACAAAAGTCCTGCTCAGAACGTGAATTCCTGTGACATCCACCACATTTGACATGTCGTCTTCATACCTTGCCCACGCGGCCACGGACCGCACCTACCGAAAGGGAAACACATGTACACAGTTGCACTGTTCATCGTGATGGCCATCCTCCTCGAGGCGGTCATGAAAGTGCTCCACTCAGTTCTCGGGACCGTCGGTCTCGGCGACACGGTGGGCAAGATCCCGGTGATCGGCGCCAACCTCACCCTCGGCATCTCGATCCTCATGATCTGGCTGATGGGCGATTGGGGTCACGTACTCGCCGGCTGGGGCTGGGCCCACGATGACGAGTGGATCAACGTCGTTGCCAATGGCGCCATTGTGGCGGGAATGATTCCGCTGAAGGATGCCGTGTTCAACGCGATCAACAAGGGTCTGCGCGCTTAGTCGCCACTAGAACCCCCGGAAGGGCCGGTGTCGCATTCGTGCAGCACCGGCCCTTTTACTTTTCCCGCCCGAGTTGCTTGTTTCAGTCGGGGCGCCGTTCCCGCGCCGCCGGCATCCAGTCAGGGCCCGCCGTGTCGTCGATTCGACGCAGGAGTCGCTCTCCCACCGGTTCGACAAGCGCGATGAAATCCCGGGTGACGACGTCGCCCACCGCCTTCCACATCTGCGCGCAGATCTCGTCAGTTCGTGTTTCGATGTCGGCCCGCAGAGCAAGGCCGGCAGCGTTGACCGATCCCTGGTGGGCCAATCCACGTGACTCGAGCCCGGCGAAAGCCTCCGCCAATGCCGCATCGTCGGCTCCGCGGCTCCGCGGAATCCAGCCTCCGTAATTGAGATGTGCATCATGCAGAATCCCGGCCTGGACTCGACTGATGTCCATGGCCGCCAGGACCGCGAAATGGGTGTCGCCGCGCCATTCGCGCAGGCAATTCACCGCCAACCACGCCGACACCAAGGGATCGTCAGGGCGAGGCGCATCGCGATGTACGGCAAAGAGAACCCGGCCCGAATCCGGGAGGGAATCGGCGGCCGACCAGATGTCCGGACCCATCCGCGCGAGCGGAGAGCAGATCTCCGGGACGAATTCGCGTAATCCCTCGCCGACGGCACGGTTGCGCGCATCGAAGATCGATCGCCAGTCCGTGTGCTGCAGGGCATGGTCGACGGTCAACTTCACGAAGGTGGGATGTATGGAATAGAACGCGGCCGACACCGCGCCGGGGCCTGCCGGAAGCAATGGTGCGGCACGACTTGCGGTGTAGTAGCCGAGTCCGTTCGGCACGCCCAGAGCGGTGAAGTATTCGATGGCACGCGGATCCCAGTAGATCCAGCCAATGAGCCGATGCGAGACGAACGACGCCCGACGCGTGAGCTCCATCCATTGATCGGCCATTGCACCCCCTTGGTCGGCTTCTTGGCACTATGACACACTCGTCGAATGCTCGACATCGTCCACTCCACTCGGCGCACGCTCGCTCTTGCCACGCTGGCGATGGTTCTCGCGTCCTGTGGTGGCGACGACTCGCCGACCACTACCTCGCCATCTCCGATCACGACGGAGTCACCAGTCGCCACGGAAGGGCCGACGACGACCGCGACACCTCCCGAATCGATGCGCGGAAAGCGGTACTGCGAGATCCTTCTTCTCGCTCCGGCCGACACCGGCATCGTGGCCACGGTGTTCAACACGTATCCACTCGGTGACTGTCCCGCCGATCAGTGGGCGGCCATCGATCCGTTGGCCGTGGCCAAGGCCGAGGGGGCGGCGTTGGCGCTGGCCAATGGTCCTCGCTACTGGCTGATGGACGAAGTTGGTCGCGATACCGCCGACGTGATCACCAAAACCTTCGGTGACATCCCCATGAACCGTTACGCCACGGTGTCGATCACGGATCCGAAATCGGTGGGTATTCCCTTCTCGTCGCAGAAAGTCGACCGAAAGTCCACTTTCACCTTCCGAGCCGGCCAGACCGTGTTCGTACTCACCGATCCCGATGGTCGCCGGTTCGTCATGCAGAGTTGGAGCCAGCAGCGCGATCCTGCGTTGAGCGAAGCCGATCTTGCCGGACTCGCGCCGCGCCTCGAACTTCCTGCCGACTGGACGTACGCAGCCGAAACACTCACGGACGACCTCGTGGTCGGCGAGAGTCGTTTGCCCGCCGAGGTGCTGCAGGACAACTTGCTGAACTCGTATTCGCTGATCGACTGACGTCGATCAGCGGGCGATCAGCGAGCACACGTGACCGACCCGCGGATCGATCCGACCGGCGGCCAGCCGGTCGTACAGTGCGCGAATGGGCTCGGCTCCCGCGGTGGTCTCGAACTGCAACCAATCGTTGCTCCACTCGGCGAAGTGTCGCCAAGCCGAACCAACTCTCTCGTCGAGACCATCACGTCCCCATTGCTTGGTACGCAGGGCGATTTGCGCCGGAGCGAAGAAGAACTCCGGCTTCGGACCGGGAAGTCGCGTCGTGGACGTCGGGTCAGCGTTCCAGTGCGTTCCGCCAACGACGAGACTGTGTGCGAGTCGCGAGTCGTAATGCGAGTGCACGTCGAAGTTGACTCCGCGGTCACCGGCGATGTCGACGTACACCGCATCACCGAGGGGACATTCGCCGACGCTCGCGTAGGACAAGACGTCGTGATAGCAGCCAAGACTCTCGACGAATTCAAGACTTCGTTCTGACGTCAGCCCGACCACGCGCAATCCGTGCCGCCGCGCCAGAAGGTGCGCAGCACCGATGGCTGTCTTGCTCGAGGCGCTCGACAGTACGGCGATCGATGCCCCGAACATCTCGGGTCGATCCGTCCCTTCGCTGGCCAAGTAATCGTCGATCATGAACGACGTCATGAAAAGCGGCCAGAGAACCATCTGGTGCGCGTCGTACGCCGAGTCGTACGTAGGGGCCGCCTCGGGAAAGACGTAGCGGTTGTACGCGGCAGCCATGGGCCGACGGTGCTCGGCGGTGTCGGTGAAGCCCGAGTCGTCGCGGCGGCCCGGCTCGACCACCAATTCGTCGGACATCGGCAAGTAGCCGTACACACGCCGCCCGACCTCGAGATCGTTGCTTCGCGACTCGATGACCGTTGCGAAACCCCACACGGGGACCCGCCCCCACGGCCGACCGTCGTCGGACGAGTCGCCCGCCGGCACGGGGAAGAAGTCCCAGTAGCGCAAACCATCGCCAAACGCGGCATAGGTGATGTTGTTGGAGGTCAGAGCGAAACTCTCCACCCTCAGACGGGCCTGGCCCTCGGACAACTCCTGGATTGGACGAGTAACCACACGACTCGTGGTGATGTCGTCGCGGACTACTTCGATCGTGGTTGCCATCGCACGCCCAACGTAACGGCTGTGCCGCCGCATCAATGCGTCATTCACGAAAAGTCTTGTGGAGCTGAGGGGAATTGAACCCCTGACCTCTTCCATGCCATGGAAGCGCTCTGCCAACTGAGCTACAGCCCCTGATGGGACGGCTGAACGATACCAACGACCCCCGACCAGCCCAAACCCTCAGTCGGAGGTTGGCCGCCGGTGGCGAGTGATGGCTCCGCATCGGCAGCGGAGGGCCACCATCGAATTCGGCGGTTCGGGTCGCGGCGGAAGCGGGTCGTACACACCCTTGTCCCGCCACTCGAAGGCTCGGGCCTCCACCACCTCGAGATCGGCCCAGATGTCAGCGGAATCCGCAGACGACACGCCATCGTCGAAACCGAGCACATCGACGTCGTCGGCTTTGCGCACGAGTCTCCACGACTCGTCGTTCACTTCGGCGTTCACGTCGCCGCACGCCGAGCAGTTCAGGCGCGCCATTCGCGTCGCGGCGCGTCCTTATAGAGGCGTTCGATCTCGTAGAACTCGCGCGTCTCGTGCAGGAACACATGTACGACGACGTCGCCGTAGTCGATCAGCACCCACTGCTGCTCACGGTGCCCTTCCACTCGGCCAGGTGACCGACCGGTTTCCGCTTTGACCCGCGACTCGATTTCGTCGGCTATGGCGCGCACGAGTCGACGGTTCGGGGCGCTGGTGACGACGAAACTTTCGGTGATGGCCAGAATCTCGCCGACCTGGATGACGATGGTGTCGATCCCTTGTTTGTCGTCGGCGGCCCGCGCCGCAAGCGTTGCAACAACCGAGCTGTCGGCGATCGGAGGCGTCATGGGTTCGACGTTTCCGACGTCGACTCGGAAGCCGAGGTTCCCTGAGCGGCGGCGAGCACTTCGTCCATCGACATCGATGCAGTCTTCTCCAAGAAGTCGGTGAACGAACGACCGAGAATGATCTGCAAGTCGATACCGGCCACTCGGTCGGTCGCTTTCTCCCAGTTGATCTGGTCCAAGAGAATGGTGAGGGGCTCGGCGATCCCGCGATCCATCTCGTCGGAGTAGCGGATGATCGTGGTCTCCGGCGGCACCGAACTCACGTTGCGAACCAGCATCACATTGGCCCCCATGTAGAGGAGTCGATACACCGCTTGGCGAACCGTCTCGGACTCCGGGAACGGACTATCCACCTGAACGGTGATGGTCGGGAAGACGGCCACCATGGCGCTGGGCGCCACCGTGGCCAGCACCATGACGATCTCGCCGAGGTCGTATCCATACACGTCGACATCGTCCGGATTGGCTTTCGTTCCTTCCAAACGTTGGTAGGCGATCTGCCATGTGCGAACCGGACCCGCGAACAGTGCCGACATGAAAGTCGGCATGTCGGCGGGAACCTGGGCCCCCACATCGGGGATGACTGCTGCCGGTTGCGTACCGATCTTGCCCGACCCGACAGCACCGACCACGCCCTCCCACAGGGACTTCACGAATGGCAATCGATCCGATTCGCGCTGATCCGGATCGCGCGCCGCAAGGACGGCCGCGGCTTGGAGCGGCGTGAACGAGTTCGGCCCTTGATCAGCGACCTTGCGCACCCGATCGTCCTCCACGTCGAGAACATCGGACGTGAACCGCGCCTCGATGGTGCCGACGCGCGCGAGCAGATCGCCCGTTCCGTCCACACCTTCCACGGCAATCAGGTCGATCTGTGTGTTGGTCAGGCTCTCGACCGCCGCCTTCAAAGCATCCGGCCCATCCGATCCGTAAACATCGGCGAGACGCTTGGGCTCACCGGTTGGCTGGCCGTTCATCGCCAAACCCACGGGCAACGACATGATCGTTCCGCCGGCACCGTTCGGGGAGATGGCAAGAATGCTGATCGACGCAAGGAAGTTCTGCTCGTCGGTCGTGGCGAGAATTGCCGTCGGTGTGCTCGGTATCGCCACGGTCGGTAGCGCAACCACCGCTTCGGCCGCTTTGGAGTCGCGAACGGCTCGCCACGCCACCACTGCCGACACCGGCAAGCTGCACAGAACGACGAGTCCGCTCACGAGCGCCACGAGTGTGCGCCGACGCCGACGTTGGGCCAGAACGCTCACCGTCGATCACGTCCCGATTCATGACGCTTCGAGTCATGAGATCCCAACTCGAAACTTCCCGCTCCGTAGAGGCGACGTTCATGTATCACGTCGAGTACGGCATCGGGGATGAGGTAGTCAAGCGGTCGTCCGTCGGCGAAGCGGGCCCGCAGATCAGTGCTCGACACTTCGAGTCGCGGAACCTCCACTCGCAGCCATTCGACGGCGGGAGACAACTCGACCGGAGTGCCTGGACGATCGACCACCACGACGCGGCTGAGCAGCAGCACATCTTCGAAGCGTTCCCATGTCGTGATTCCCGAGGCCGCGTCGTCACCGACGATGGTGAAGATTTCGGCTCCCGGTTCGACTGACCGCAAGGCAGCCAATGTGTCGGCCGTGTAGCTCGACCCGCCGTGATCGATCTCCCACCGTCCCGCTTCCAGACCCGGAGCTCCCTCAACTGCCGCCTCCACCATGGCCAGGCGGTCCTCGGCGGGGGTGATCCGCCGCTGCCCCTCCTTTTGCCAGGGGATGTTGGCCACCATCAGAATCACCCGGTCGAGCTGCAAGGCATGGCGAACGTTCACGGCCGTGACCAGATGGCCCACATGAACCGGGTCGAACGTGCCGCCGAAGAGGCCGATCCGTGAAGGGCGGTCGGGGGACGCAGCGGGCACGGTCGGCGAGTCTACGGTTCGCCCCTGTTTGTGCAGGTCAGAGGCAATTCCCAGAGAGTCGCCGGAAATCCCGGAAATCTGCTCAAGTCCGGGGCGATTCCGGCCGAAAAACCGGGCGAACCTACCGCCCACATTCGACTAGCCACAACCTAAAGAAACTGATAACTTGCGGGTCCCCCTTCGGGACCCCCCGGTTCCCACCCGAGTTTCTTGACCCCCACAATCGATTCCTTGTCCCCTATTGCCCCGCTTCGGGCGAAGTGCGCGCTCATGTGCCGGACTTCACGGGCGGCCGAGGAACACCACGACCAGACGAACAGTTGAGAAGAACATCATGAATGACTCCATCGGCATCTACCTGAACGACATCGGCAAGGTTCCCTTGCTGACCGCCGAAGACGAACGCGTCCTGTCGCGTGCGATCGAGAAAGGTCGCGAGGCCGCCGCTCGCAAGTCCGCTGGCGAAAAGGGTGCGGCCATCAACCGCGACATCCGCGAAGCCGCCAAGGCCAAGGATCGCTTCATCCGCGCCAACCTCCGACTCGTCGTGTCGATCGCTCGCCGCTACCCCCTCCCCCAGGGCATGGATCTCCTCGACCTCATTCAGGAGGGCAACCTTGGTCTCGAGCACGCCGTCGACAAGTTCGACTGGCGCCGAGGCTTCAAGTTCTCGACCTACGCAACCTTCTGGATCCGTCAGGCCATTGGTCGAGCCCTCGATCAGAAGGCCAGTCTCATCCGCATCCCAGGCGACCGTTCGGCAAGCCTGCGCGCCGCGCTTCGTCAGGCCAGCGGCGATGGCGAAACCCTCGACATGGCCAATGCCGAGTTGCACCGCCTCACCACACCGGTGTCGCTCGACAAGACCATCGGCGACGATGGTGACGCCACACTCGGTGACCTCATGGCCAACGGAGACCCGACCCCCGAGGATCACATCATCGCCCAAGGCGAGACCGAGCAGCTTTCCAAGCTCCTCGACACCCTCGACCCGCGTGCTCGCTACGCAGTCGAAGCCCGATTCGGGCTGATCGACGGTGAGCGAAAGAGCTTCCGTGAAGTCGGCGAGAAGTTGGGCGTGACCGCCGAGGCCGCTCGTCGACTCGTGAGCCGGGCCGTGGCCGGTCTCAAGGAAGAAGCCGACGGCATCTTCGCCGCCTGATCTCTCCCACACCTCTTTCCCTTTCCAAAACGACCCGGCGCCTTCTGGCACCGGGTCGTTAGGCTTTTTTCATGCCCTCGACGTGGACCCCGACCTCATGGCGCGCCTTTCCCGTCGTGCAACAGCCCGACTGGCCCGATGAGGGCGACCTCGACCGGGCGCTGAAGCAGATCGCTTCCTATCCCCCGCTGGTGTTCGCCGGCGAGGCTCGCTCGTTGCAGAACTCGCTCGCCCAGGTGTCGGCCGGCAATGCGTTCTTGCTCCAGGCCGGAGACTGCGCCGAAAGCTTCGACGACTTCTCGGCCAACAACATCCGCGAGAAGTTGCGGGTGATCCTCCAGATGGCGGTTGTTCTCACGTACAGCCTCGGCGTTCCCACCGTGAAGGTCGGCCGCATCGCGGGGCAATTCGCCAAACCTCGCAGCAGCCCGACCGAGAAGATCGGCGATCTCGAGATTCCGAGTTTCCGTGGCCACATCGTCAACGACCCGACACCCACCCCGGCAGCGCGCATCCCCGACCCGGAGCGCCTCGTGCAGGCGTACCACCAATCGGCGTCCACGCTGAACCTCGTACGCGCCTTCACCAAGGGAGGCTTCGCAGATCTCTCGCGCGTGCACGCCTGGACCCAGGAGTTCGTCGGCTCGAGCCCCGAAGGGCAGCGATACGAACAACTGGCCACCGAGATCGACCGCGCCTTGCGGTTCATGCGTGCCTGCGGAGTCGACACCGAGAACACCTCCACACTTCACGAAGTCGACGTGTACACGAGCCACGAAGCTCTCCTGCTGGGCTACGAAGAGGCGCTCACCCGCCAGGACTCGCTCACTGGCAGTTGGTACGACTGCTCGGCCCACATGTTGTGGATCGGCGAACGCACACGCCAACTCGATGGCGCCCACATCGAGTTCCTTCGTGGTGTGGGCAACCCGGTCGGATGCAAGATCGGGGCCTCGACCGACGTCGACTACGTCCTCGAACTGTGTCAGGCACTCAACCCGGCCCGTGTACCCGGCCGACTCACTCTCATCAGCCGCATGGGTGCCGACAAAGTGGAGGACGCGCTTCGGCCATTGCTGCGAGCCGTCACCGATGCCGGTCATCCGGTCGTGTGGGCCTGCGATCCGATGCACGCCAACACGTTCACCTCGACGAGTGGACACAAGACCCGCCACTTCGACGACATCCTTCGCGAGATCGGTGGCTTCGTGAACGCGCACCGCGCCGAAGGCACCTGGCCGGGCGGCATTCATGTGGAACTCACCGGCGACAACGTCACCGAGTGCCTCGGCGGCGCCGACGATCTTCAGGTCGCCGATCTGGTGGATCGGTATCACACCGTGTGCGATCCGCGTCTCAACGCTCGGCAAGGCCTCGATCTCGCCTTTGCCGTTGCCGAACTGATCCGTTCGTCCGGCTTTGCCTGATCGTTCGGCCGAGGATGTCCTCGCGCTGATCGACACCTGGCCGGTCCCTCGAGCATCGGCGGCGATACTGCGTGAAGGGGTGGTTGTCGCCACGCGTGGCGATGCCAACTTCGTCTATCGCTTGGCGTCACTCTCCAAAATGATGACTGCGTGGGCCGTCCTCATCGCCGTCGAGGAGGGAATCACATCACTCGACGAACCGGTCGGCCCGGCAACGGTTCGCCATCTGCTGGCTCACGCGTCCGGGTTCGGTTTCGATGGCGACAAGCCACTCATGGCGCCCGGTCGTCGCCGCATCTATTCGAACACCGGCATCGAAACGGTTGCCCAACATGTTGCCGAGCGGGCCGACATGCGTTTTGCCGACTACCTACGACATGCCGTCTTCACGCCATTGGGCATGGCGTCGTCGGAACTTCGCGGCTCAGCTGCTTACAACGTGTTCTCCACCATCCACGACACCTCGGCATTCGTCGCCGAACTCATGCGTCCGCGGCTCGTCAGCCCCGCCACCGCGAAAGAGGCGACCACGGTGCAGTTCGCCGAACTCGGTGGCGTGATTCCCGGACTCGGTTCGTTCACTCCGAACCCGTGGGGCCTGGGCGTGGAGATCCGTGGCTCGAAGTCTCCGCACTGGACCGGCACGACGAACTCACCTACGACGTTCGGTCATTTCGGAGGCAGCGGAACCATGGCCTGGGTCGATCCGATGATCGACACAGCCCTGGTGGCGCTCACCGATCGAGCCTTCGACGAGTGGGCTGGCGATGCGCTGCGTTTGTGGCCCGAAATCAGCGATGCCGCCGTTGCTTGGGCGGGAGCCTGACATGACCTCGATCAGAACCACCGAACGCGTCATGTTGTCGGCGGCCTTCACCCTGGCCGCGAGCAACAGTGTGGTGTTCGCCCTCATGGGCAACCTGCAGGACGAATTCGGGTTCGCGGACTGGGGCCTCGGCATCATCGCCGCCGCCGGATTCCTGACGTCGTTCCTGATGCAGGTGCTCGTTTCTCCATTCGCCGATCGCGGTCACACTCGACGCCTGCTGATCATTGGAACCGTGCTGGCCGTCATTGGCAACACCGTGTTCGCCACCGGCTCGTCATTGATCCAGTTCGTCATCGGTCGCGCCTTCGCCGGGGCGGCCAGCGGCACCTTCATGCCTCCGGCCTACGCCACCGTTGCGTCACTCGCTCCCGAAGGCAAGTCAGAACGACTCGGAGCGATGCGCGGTGTGGATCTCGCCGGCTTCGTGACCGGGCCGGTCATTGGCGGCCTGCTCGTCGGACCACTCGGACTCCGCTGGCCCTTCGTGTTGTTCGCCGGATCGGCCCTGGTGGCCATGGCGATCGTCGCCACTCAACCGATTCCCACGCTGCCGCCCAACGAATCAGGGCAGCGGCTCGCCTTTGGACTTCTGCGCCATCGTTCCGTCCTCGTGCCCGTGATGTTCCTCGTCGCGTTGGCACTGCCGGTCGGCATCTACGACAGCCTCTGGGATCGATTCCTCACCGACATCGGCGCGAGCGATGCCGTCGTCGGGCTGAGTCTTGCGGTGTATGCGATTCCATTCGTTGCACTGTCGAGGTTCGGTGGACGTCTTGCTGATCGCCGCGGCCGCATCACCGTCTGCTTCACCGGACTCTTGGTCGTCGCTCCCCTCACCGCTCTCTACGGATGGTTCGCGGTACCAGCCATTCCGATAGCCATCGGCGTGGTGGAATCATGCGCGCAAGCGGCCGCATCACCCGCCGCGGCTGGCATGCTCGCCGCCGGCGCGCCACCGGGCAGGGCGAGTGCCGCTCAGGGGCTCGCTGGGGCGTGCAACCAACTCGTGGCCGCGACAGTCGCACTCGTTGCCACGTGGGGCTACGGACAGACGACACCCAAGGTGCTGTTCACGATCGCCGGCGCGTTATTGCTCGCCATCGGCATCGCGGCCCGCTATCTCCATCAGACTTCCGTCGGGAAGGTTCAGGACAGCCGTTCGACGATCATGGCCAACCCCTGACCACCGCCGACGCACATCGTCTCCAGACCATACGTCTTGTTCGTCTCCTGCAGGCCGTGGATGAGCGTCGTCATGATGCGCGCGCCGGTCATTCCGAATGGGTGACCGAGCGCAATTGCGCCACCGTGCACGTTCAACTTGTCCCACGAGATACCGAGATGCTTGGCCGACGGAATCACCTGGGCCGCGAAGGCTTCGTTGATCTCGACGAGGTCGATCTGATCGATCGTCATCCCGGCTCGCTTCAGAGCCTGACGACTCGCCTCGATCGGACCGAGGCCCATGATCTCCGGGTTCAAGGCCGAGACCCCCGACGACACGACGCGCGCCAGCGGCTTGATTCCCAGCGCCTTCGCCTTGGTGTCGCTCATCACCATCACGGCCGCTGCACCATCGTTCAACGGACAGGCGTTGCCGGCCGTGATCTGACCATCGGGTCGGAACGCCGGCTTCAGCGAAGCGAGGCCTTCGAGCGTCGTACCTTCGCGCGGGCAGTCGTCCTTGCTGACCACGGAGCCATCGGGCAACGTGAGCGGGGTGATCTCGTCGGCGAAGAATCCATTGGCCACGTTCGCACTGGCGCGGTCCTGACTCAATTTCGCGAACTGGTCCATCTCTTCGCGAGTGACGCCTTCGACTTCGCGCACATTCTCGGCTGTCTGACCCATCGCGATGTAGGCGTCGGGCAAACCGGTGGCCGGCGTCCAGGTCGGCTGCCCACCACCGGAACGCAGTTTGCTGCGCTCACCGGGGCCTCCGAAGATGGCATTGGGTGCCGTGTCGCTGGCGCCCGATCCGTAACGGCTCACGGCCTCCACGCCAGCGGCAATGAAGCAATCGCCTTCACCGGCCTTGATGGCGTGAGCCGCCATGCGAATCGTCTGCAGCGAGGACGAGCAGTAGCGATTCACCGTGACCCCCGGTGCTTCCGGGATGCCGGCGAGCAGGGCGACGATGCGGCCGAGGTTGAAACCAGCCTCACCGGCCGGCTGACCAACGCCCATGATGAGATCCTCGACATCGGACCCCTTCACCTGGGGGACCTTGGCCATCAGGGCCTTGACGATCTGAGCGGCCATGTCGTCGGTGCGCAGTGAGGTCAGCGACCCCTTGTGAGCACGGCCGATCGGACTGCGGGCGGTGGCGACGATCACTGCTTCGGGCATGACTTCTCCTTGTCGAGGTAACGGGGCGAGCGTAGTCGTCCTCGCTCCGAAGCCGATAAGTGACCGACGGGCGACCCACCTCCACCAAGTGGGCTGATCACAAGTGGTGGGTCTCGTTGAACGAGGTCAGGGACGTCGCTTCGCCGGCCACGGCGATCCGTGACACCGCCGCGGTATCGAGACGCATGCGCCACGAGAGAGATGGGTCGGCACCGAGAGCCCACACGATCGCGGCTTTGATCGGCGACACATGGCTGACGATCACGACGCGGCGTCCGACCGCCCGATCGAGCATCTCTGTGCAGGCCCCCACGACCCGTTCCGACACCTCGCGGAGAGACTCGCCGCCCGGCGGCGAGAAATCGTCGTCGCGACGCCACCTTGCCCACGTGTCAGCCGGGATTTCCGATTGGAGTCGTCCGTCGAATTCACCGTAGGCGAGTTCGATCCAGCGTTCGTCAATGCGAACGTCGCGTCCGTTGGCGATCATCTCTGCGGTTCGTACCGCTCTTTGCAGCGGGCTGCTCACCACCAGATCATCGGGTCCGAGTTCGGACGAGAGATACCTCGCCAGCGCGGCGGCCTGGCGTTCGCCCACCTCGTCGAGTGGTTCGTCGAGTCGGCCCTGCATGCGACCCTGTGCGTTGAGTGCCGTTCGTCCGTGCCTCACGAGAACGATCTGGCCACTCATCGTGACAACGATCCCGAACGAAGAAAGGCTCGGCGACGAGCCGGATCCTTCAATCCGAAAATGCGCCACGCGTGAACGCACAGCACGAGGCCAATCGCTTCGAACACCGCGTTCAGTCCGCCGCGTTCGGAAATCGGCAGTCGAGCCGCATCGAAGGACATTCCCGTGAAAGGCCACCAAAAGACGCCGGTGTCGGTGAATGCACCGTCGAACACGAGATGCAGGAACACTCCGATGGGAAGTGCAAGAAGCCGACGACGGACGGCTCTGCGTCCGATGGTCGCCAGCATCACCGACGTCAACACGACGACGCTGCCGACCAGCGAATGAAGCCCACGGGCTCCGCCCCAGACGGCATCGACCGCGTCGGGAAGCAGCACCCCGAGGATCAGAAACCGGTTGTCGAAACGACCGTCGTGGAACACGTACCAGACGGAGAGCACCGACGTGCCCACGAACCAGAGAATCACGTCGTCACCGTAGGAGAAAGCGGTTGCAGTTCGGACATTCGACGTTGATCTCGGCCGGTTGACGCTTGATCGAGTCGAGTTCGGCGATGGAGATGTCCATCCGGCAGCCCGTGCACATACCGTGTTCGATGCGACTCACGGCGATTCCCCCGAACGATGCACGCCGCCGTTCGTAGTCGACGAGATCGGTGGGCGCGATCACCGCGGCTATCTCGATGCGCTTGGCGCGCAGGTCGGCCAGTACTCGATCGGCTTCGACCTCGGCTCGCTGGCGTTGTTCGAGCAGGACGGACTCCGCCGCCACTGCTCGTCCCTCACGATCGACGAGTGCGACGATCTCCTCGTCGGCCGCCGACGACGCTTCGAGGAGTTCGATTCCTCGATCATCCAGTTCGTTTCGATGCGCAGCCAGTGATTGCATTTCGTGTTGCAGGGCTTCGGCCTCCCGGGGCGAGATGATCGTCTTCAGTTGCTTCTCGAACTTGGCGCGTTGCGCATCGATCTCCGACGACTCACGTTCGATTCGATCGAGTTCGTCCTGTGCACTTTGCTGCTGACGGCGAACGTTCTCGATGTCGCTACGTACTGCTTTCAATTCGGCCAGACCAGCGCTGTGCTGGACGATCTCGGGCAGACGCGGACGCGCGTGTTCCGCTTGTTCGATAGCGGTGTCGACGACCTGCAGTCCGTACAAAGCGGCCAGATCCATGATCCGACCCTACCGATGAGCCCTCAGCCAACCGTCGGCGGGGCGGTCGGGGCCGTGGCACACCGTTCGACCGTGAAATTCTCTGGATCAACCGTCGGCACCGGCCATGTTGGGTCGACGATGCCTCGAGGAACGGTGGTGAGCCGCGATTCGTCAGGAAGAGTCGTCGTGGTGGTGGTGCGAGGTGGACGTGTCGTGGTCGTCGGCTCCAAGGTTTCGGTCGGAACCGACGTGTCCACCGACTCGGCCGGCACCGTTGTCGTCGCTATCGGACAATCGACGCCAGGCAGTACCAGCCTCATCGGCGGCCTCGGGTTGTCCGACGGTGTGGGAAAACCGCTCGCTGGCACACCGAACAAGGCGGCGTCCATGGTGGCCTTCCAAATCGCAGCGGGGAACGTGCCCCCCTGCACGCGGGGAACCCCAACGGCCGAGAACTCCGGGATGTCGTTCATCGGCAAGTACTTGTCGGGGTGACCGACCCACACGGCGGTTGTCAGTTCAGGAGTGAAGCCGACGAACCATGCATTCGTGTTGTTGTCCTGCGTGCCGGTCTTTCCGGCGGCGATGCGGCCCTCGAGAGCACTCCGCCGAGCAGTTCCGCTGACGAGGACACCTTCGAGGATCGAGGTCGTCCTCGCCGCCACGTTGGGTGCCAGGACTTGTGTGCCCGCCGATTGATGTTGGTAGATCACCCCACTTGGACCTTCGATTCGTTCGACGAAGTAGGGATCGAAGTGCAGACCGCCATTGGCGAGCGTCTGCGCGCCGGCCGCCATGTCGAGTGGACTCATTTCGTTCGCTCCCGTGGCGAAACTCGCGTAGGGGCGGATCGGTTCTCGTTCAGCAGTCGATTGGCCGGGATACAGGTAGTTGCTGCTCGCCATTCGGTACGTCGTGTCGACGACACGATCGAGGCCGGTGATGAGGGCCAACCGACTGAAGGCGCAGTTGATCGAGTACCACGTCATCTCTTCCACGGTTCCCACCGATCGGGACACGCCTTCCCCGATCACGAACGGATTGTTCGGATCGTCCGGATTCGGCAGAACGCACGGCAACGTTCCATCCAGAAGATCGTCATTTTGGACACCAGCCTGCACCGCGGCGGCCAATACGAAGATCTTGATGCTCGATCCGGTCTGGCGAGTGGACAACGCCAGATTCAATTCGTTGCGACCAGCCACGAACGGCTTGCCACCCACCATGGCACGGACGGCACCGCTCTTCGAATCCAATGTGACCACCGCGGCCTCGATGCCGGCCGAGTTGGCCGGCAACTGCTCGGCCTTGGCTTTGTCCGCCGCAGCCTGCACGACCGGATCGAGGGTCGTGTAGATCTTCAGTCCGCCACGGAAGAGTCGGTAGTAACGCTCTTCGTAGGTCGCTCCGAGGATGTCACTGCGATTCAGGAGGAACGACTTCACTTCCTCACTGAAGTGCGTGCGTTCGATGGCCTTGGTCTGGATGGACTTCACGACTTCGGGGATCTGCCAGCTGCCTTCGCAACGCGCATCGAGGGCAACCTTGTCCGCTTCGGTCGGAGCTTCCCGCGGTTCCAGGCACTCGATCACTGCATCCGCAGCGGACTGCGTCATCATCCCCTCGTCGACCAGCGCTCCGAGGACCTCCACGAAGCGACGTCGGCTGGGTTCGGGACGGCGAATCGGGTCGTAACTCGTGGGCGCCTGAATCAGACCGGCCAAGAAGGCTCCGTCGACGAGAGTGAGTTCGCCCACCGACTTGCCGAAGTAGACCTCGGCGGCGGCCTTGATTCCATAGGCGTTGTTTCCGAGGTAGATCGTGTTCAGGTATCGCTCGAGGATCTGCTCCTTGGTTCGCACTTTCTCGAGACGTAGCGCGTACAGGATCTGCAGCAATTTGTAGCGGCCATCTCGCTCGAGGCCGGCGAGGTAATCGACCTTGGCGACCTGTTGGCTGATCGTCGACGCACCCTGTCGTGCTCCCCCTTCGAAGTTCGACAGCGAGGCTCGGAACAGGCTCCGGACGTTCACGCCATGGTGTCGGTAGAACTCGCGGTCCTCCACGGCGAGAACCGCCGCGATGACGTCGTCGGGAACCTCGGTGATCGAAACCGGTTGACTGTTCTCCAATTCATACGCAGCGATCTCGTTACCGGCTCGGTCGTAGACGTACGTACGGTCGGCAATCGTCTCGGTGGGCGGCAGGCTCACGGGAACTTCGTCGTGGGCATTCGCGATCTGCCACAAGCGCGGGCCGATGGCCACGACCACGGCCGTCACGAGGAGGGCTCCGGCCGTCACGACGACGACGAGTCTCGACCACCACGACAAGAGACGCACAGCGCTTCCACCGTATCGGTCTCGTCTCGCTCGCATGGGTCACCCACTACCGTTGACGTATGACCTCTTCGAACTCCTCGTCTCCCCGTCCCTTTCGCTTCGGCGTCCAGACTCGGGGTATCAGCACCGCCCGTGAATGGACCGAGACCGCGCGCCGGGCCGAGGCGCGTGGATACAGCTGTCTCACGATGCCCGATCACTTCGATGATCAGTTGGCCCCGGTTCCGGCGCTCATGGCTGCGGCATCGGTGACCACGGAACTACGTGTCGGCGCTCTCGTCTGGGACAACGACTACAAGCATCCGCTCGTTCTGGCCAAGGAACTGGCCACCATGGATGTGCTTTCCGACGGCCGACTCGAGATCGGCCTCGGTGCCGGCTGGATGATCGCCGACTACGAGCAATCTGGTATCCCCTACGACTCGGCCAAGGTCCGTATCGATCGTTTCGTCGAAGGTCTCAGAATCATCAAAGGCCTCATGGCCGACGAGCCGTTCTCGACGGTCGGCGAGCACTACACGATCACCGGACACAACGGGACACCCAAACCGGTCCAGCGCCCGCACCCACCGGTCCTGATCGGTGGCGGCGGCAAGAGGGTTCTGTCGATCGCCGCTCGCGAGGCCGACATCGTGGGAATCAACGCGACGATGAGTGCCGGCGTCGTCGGTCCGGATGCGATCCAGACGATGACCGCGGCAGCAGTGGACGAGAAGGTCGACATCGTGCGGGCGGCGGCCGGCAACAGGTTCGCTCAGATCGAAATGAATGTTCGTGCATTTCTGGTCAACATCACCGACGATGCCGATGCAGCAGCCGAAGGAATCTCCTCGATGATCGGTGTCGAGCGATCGATGGTCGACGAGACCCCGTTCGCGCTCGTGGGTCCGCCCACCAAACTCATCGAGGATCTCCTGGCGCGCCGCGAACGCTGGGGCTTTTCGTACGTGATCGTCGGCAGCGAGGACATCGACGCCTTCGCCCCGGTGGTCGAGGCGCTCAGCGGTCGCTGATGGCACCACGCTCGATCGCGCTCTGCGGCGCCGGAATGATTTCTGGCGCACACCTGCTGGCGGCCGACCGACTCGGACTCACCGTGTCGGCGGTGGCGTCGCGCACTCGAGCGAGCGCGAATGAGCGAGCCGGCTTGGTCGGGGCTCGGGTCGTGGATTACGACCAACTTCCCGCCGGAGCCGACATCGTGATCGTGAGCACACCGCCGGCCCGACACGCCGACGACACGCTCCACGCACTCGATGCCGGGGCGGCGGTTCTTCTCGAAAAGCCGATGACGCGGACACTCGAGGAGGCGGATCGACTGGTCGATGCACGACCCGGCCACCGTCTCGTGTACGGAGAGAATCTCGCCTTCTCCCCCATCGTGCGCGAGTTCCTGCGTCGAGCCGCGGCAATGGGTCCGATCGATCATCTCGAACTACGCACCATCCAGTCGGCGCCCACATGGGGTGGATTCCTCACTCCCGAGTGGGGAGGCGGTGCGCTCTTCGATCTCGGAGTTCATCCCCTCGCCATCGCCGTCCTCATCGGTCGGACCACCGGGCACGGTGAGGTCGAACGAGTCTCGGCAACCCTGAACGGCGACACCACCGACACTCATGCCGAAGTGCACCTCGAGTTCGCGTCCGGCCTTCGAGCACGAGTGGAGTCCAGTTGGCAGGGATCCGAGGCCGGGGTCTGGGACGTCCAAGCATCGTCCAGTACATCGGTCGTTCGACTCGAGTTGCGCCCGCACATGTCGCTCGAGGTGAACGGAAACGACACCGGCTTTCTCGGCTCCACGTGGAAGGTTCCCTTGATCGACGACTTCGGTTACACCGATCAATTGTCTGCGGTCGTCGACGGGCTCGAGAACGGCCGGGCGAGCAACATGGACGTCGAGTTCGGACGTTGGATTCTCGAGATCGTGTGCTCGGCCTACCTCTCGGCGGCGCACAACGGTGAGTGGACCCGAACACCTTCGGGATGCGACCGCTCGGCGACACCCCTTCAACTCTGGAGAGGCCGTTGATCGATCGTCGTCGATTCATCGCCGGCTCGGCGGTTTCCACGCTGTCGATCGCGTTGATGAACGCGTGCCGAGGAGGGACCGAAGCCATCACCTCGACGACGAACAGCACAATTTCCACGACCACCAGCCCACCGACCACCACGTCCTCGACGACGCTCCCGCCGCCGCCCTACTCCACGTCCGGATGGCTCGCCGCCGAAAACGCCCGCGCCGGGACGTCGCAGTGGCGTATCGATGCCAAGGTTCCCAAGGGCGGAGACAAAGTGCGCAAAGGATGGCTCGAGGGATACGCCGACACGACGAGCGCCCGGCCGGGCCAACAGGTCGTGTTGCGAGTGGCGTGCGACGCGGAGTCATGGCACGTGGAGGCGTACCGCATGGGCTGGTACGGCGGCGATCTCGGACGACTCGTCTGGAGATCCGATGAGGTGCCGGCCCAGTGGCAACTCACCACCGACTCGGATCGCGATACGAAGATGCATCGGGCCAAATGGGATCCGTCGCTCACTTTCACGATCGACGACACGTGGCCACCGGGTTCGTACCTCTTGAAACTGATCTCCAGCGCGGACGAAGCCCACTACGTTCCGCTCACGGTCCGCCGCGACGATGCCGTGGGAGGTCTGTGCGTCGTTTCGGCCGTCACCACCTGGCAGGCCTACAACCCCTGGGGCGGTTGCACACTTTACGAATGCTTCGACGGCGCCGGTCGCTCGACCGTGGCTTCCTTCGATCGACCCTACGCGCGAACCTACAACTGGGGTTCGTGCGACTTCCTCACCCACGAGTTGCCTCTCATCGCGCTCATCGAAGAACTCGGACTCGACACCAATTACGTCACCGACATCGACCTCCACACGGCCAGCGAAGGACCTGACGATTCACTGGATCTCCTGCTCGGCGGCCGCACGGCACTCCTCACCACCGGCCACGACGAGTACTACTCGACCGCCATGCGCACCACCCTCGAAAAGGCCCGTGATCGAGGAGTGAACCTGGCGTTCTTCGGTGCCAACGCCGTGTACAGACACATTCGACTCGAACCCAACGAGGAAGGGCTCCCCAATCGTCAGATGCCGAACTATCGCACGGCGAGTGCCGACCCGATGAGTGAGTCCGACCCGAAGATGGCGACAGTTCAATGGCGCAACAAGCCACTCGTCCGCCCGGAGTCCGCGCTGATCGGCGTTCAGTACTTCGCCGCCGGAGTGACGGGGGCACTCACCGTCGTCACCCCTAATCATTGGATCTTCGAGGGCACCGACGTTCGACGGGGATCGAGGTTCAAACGACTCATCGACATCGAGGTGGACGGCCTCGGCCCGGCTGGAATCGAACCCGACACACTCGAGGTTCTCGCGTCTTCCCCGATCGAATTCAAGGACAGCGTGTACGAGCACGCCATGACCTACTACTCGACCGACTCCGGGGCCGGGGTCTTTGCCACCGGCACCATCGGCTGGATCAACGCCCTCGATCGTGAAACTTGGGACGACGGTCGAACCACCGATTTCGTACGCACCGCCACGACCAACGTTCTGCGGGAATTCTCGGCCGGGCCAGCCGGAGAATCCCACCCGAGTCGACCCAACGCCGACAAGTATCGAACGGTCGTCAGACCTGCTCAGTGACCGAGCGACGGTTCTTCCCAGAGTCGCACGGCGCAGTCACGGTGATGCATGGCGAGGTCCGTGCGATTCACGAGGCGCGACCTCTCCAAGATTGCCGAGATTCGATTGCGCACGGTCTGCGGAGCGACGTGAACCAGGCCGGCGATGTCGCGGTCGACCATGCCCATGCTCACGAGTCGGCCGATATCGAAGTCGGTTGGGTCGGTGTACAACACTCCGAAGGTGTGCCGAGCTCGCACGACATCGACCTCGAGTCGCCGTCCTCGATCCGAAGGTGAGCCACCGAGGGCTTCGAGTTGAGCCCGAACCTGTGCTTCGACGACGGAGCCGGCTATCGAAAGCGCTCCCGCAAATCCGAAACGAATCGCATCGTCGCGAACGATCTCAGCCTCGAGCATCGACGTCACCACGCACTTCGTCGAGTCGGGAACCACTTCTCGTGCTTCGCGTTCGGCTTCCAGGAAACGAGGAACCGAGTGATAACCCACCAACACGGCGTCGACCGGTTCGTGCAGCAGTGCTGCGTGGAGGCTCTCGCCGTCGAAGGCAAAACGCGTCACGGTACAAACGCGCTCCACGACCGGGTGCAAGCCAGTCGTCGTCTGCCGGGCCCACTCCGAGAAAACGATGACTTTCAATACCCCCCCCCCGCATTTCGGATGACTTACGGGGCCACCATCGGCACCATTCGAAGGAGACTGGTTCGCCGACGCGAGGTCACACTAAGCAGTCACCCGAGCGCGCGTACATCGCGGCGACACAAATCACCGATGAACGAGGTATCTGGTAGTCAGGAGTCTCTTGACGACTACACCGTTAGTGATGGTTCGGAACTAGCCGTTCATCAGAGGTTCATCGGTACGACGTCAGTTGGCATCTGCACCGATTGATCGAGAATCTGCCCACCAGCGTGATAGGCCCCGAGCTCGCGAAGGTCGAGCAATCGACTCCGCCGGATGATGGCCAAAGCGCGGTCTCGGACCGCCGCCTCGGAGAGCCCCATTCGTTCGGCGATCTCGGACAACCTCACCTTGGCGGCGACGAAGGCCCCGATCGCGTAGTCGATCCGATCGGCGTAGAGAACGCTGAAGCGGAGTCGTATTACCTGGAGATCAAGATTCGTCAGCTGCATCGGAACCCTTCCCTGGCGTCCGGTAGCGCAGATGCGAGTGATCTCCGGCAGGAAGACCTCGGCGGTCGTGGTGAGTCCGAGATCCACCACCGCATCGAACCCGAGTCGTCGACTGTCGTCGACAACGCTGGGAGCCGCGCCACGGGAGGCTACGACCCGAGGAAGAGAGAGAATCCCTTCGCGCTCGAGCGCTGGTTGCATCACCATGAATTGTGAAACGGCGAAGTGCCCGACGACGAGAGCATCGAATCCACCATCCGACAGCAAATCGCGAAGTTCGGCCAGCGAGGATGCTGCCCGTGCGTCATCGAAGCCGGCACATTGGTTCAGATGCTCGGAGGCTTCGACGGCCGACCCCTGCCGCCACGAATAGATCAGCAACCTCACGAGGCCACCTTAGAGCCAACGGCGACCCGTTCCGGACGAGCGGGTGGATGGTGGGCGCAGAGGGACTCGAACCCCCGACATCTTCCTTGTAAGGGAAGCGCTCTAGCCAACTGAGCTATGCGCCCGATGATCGATGAGGTTACCGGCACGGCCCTCCACGCTCGCCCGGCTCGCGGTATCCACCAGCGACGCGACCCGCGCAACTACCGTTTGACGCGTGGCACCCCGTCCGAGCGACGCTGAAAGCGAACTGCTCCGGCAGTATCTCGACGACATCGGTGCTTATCCATTGCTCTCAGCCGATGACGAGCGTCGTCTGGCCGGAGCCATCGCCGATGCCCGAGAAGCCCAACTGCGGCTCGATGCCGACCCCAAGCCCGCTGGTCGCGAGCGGACGATTCTCAACAAAGCTGTGCGGACGGGCGATGCGGCTCGCCAGACCTTCATCCAGTGCAACTTGCGCCTCGTGGTGAGTGTGGCGCGTCGCTACGAGGGATCCGGACTCGGGCTTCTCGACCTCATTCAAGAGGGGAACCTCGGCCTGATGCGCGCCGTCGAGGGATTCGACCACGAAAAGGGCTTCAAATTCTCCACCTACGCAACGTGGTGGATCCGCCAATCGATTGGTCGGGCGTTGGCCGATTCGTCGCGAACCATACGAGTTCCATCACATGTCCGCGAGGTCTACTCGCTCATCGACCAGTCGACGGAGAAATTGGCGGCCGAACTCGACCGCCAGCCGACCGTCGAAGAAGTCGCCGAACTCTCCGGGGTCAGCGCCGAACGCGTGGCCCTGGTCAGGCAACACCGCCGTCCGCTGGTGTCGTTGTCGACCCCACTCGACAACGAGGGCGACACCGAGTTGGCCGAGATCATCGCCGACGATTCGGCGGTTTCCCCCTTCGACGCCGCCGCCGCCGCTCTCGAGCGGCGCGCCCTCATCGAACAGCTGCGGCGACTCGAAGAACGCGAAGAAGAGGTCTTGCGGGCCCGTTTCGGCATCGATGGGCCGCCGCGCACGCTGGCTGAGATTGGCGACTTGCTCGGAGTGACTCGTGAACGGGTCCGTCAGATCGAAGCTCGGGCACTCGGCAAACTTCGCCATCCGAGTGTGTCGCGGGTCTGGCATCAGGGCCAGCAAGCCGCCGACGCCGGCTGACTCGGCGTCAGAGCGCCATTCGCCGTCGCTCGTCGAGCGCCCGCTGCTGGTTGGCTCCCACGGCAACCACGGGAGTGCGTCGGGCGAGATGATCGAGGACCACGAGGTCCCGTCCAGCGGCGTCGACTACTTCGAGTCCGACCGCCGAGCAGATGTGAGCGGCCGCGGCGTAGTCCCAGACGCCGTGGGCGCTGGGCACCAGGTCGATGAAGGCATCGAAGGTTCCGTCGGCAACCGAGCAGATGTCGATGGCCGATGCTCCCATCGCCCGGAACTGCCAACAACCAAGATCGTGAGACGGGCGCCCCGAAACCGCCACCACCGATTCGTTCCAGTTGCGCTCAAGTGGCCGTTCCAGACGCTCACCATTCCGGAAGGCACCGCTGTCTCGGGTCGCCCACCACTTCACTGGTCGGGCTTGGTTCGCCACGAGTGAAGCAACCCAGCCATGGCGATCGACGGCACTCAGCGCCGTGGCAAAGTGCGGAACACCTCGTGATGCATTCGTCGAACCATCGAGCGGATCGACGATGACCACGATTTCACGATCGATGTTCTCGGCTCCGCTCTCCTCCGACAGGATTCCCACCCCGGCCCGACGCAGGATCTTCAGAGCCACGTCGTCAGCGACGAGATCGGCCGAATATTGACCATCTCGTCGACCCGACAAACCCCAGTCGACGATTCCGGCAAGAGCCCGGCCGACGTCGTCGGCGACATCGTGCAGCAATTCGAGGACTTGGGTCGGCTCCACGAGGTCGAGGGTAGTGTCGAGGCCAACCCGGGCGACGAGGAGGCAATGGTGGCCGTCATCGATGTGGCCGGTTTCGTGGCCGACATGAAGAGTCATGCCGTCGACCACGGCTTCCACGTCCACGATGAGCGGCACTTCGTGGAGACCTACTCGCTGCGGCAGCTCTGGGAGGTCGACCTCCATCCCGAAGAAGCCTGCGACGGCCCGATCGACCTTCATCTTTCTCTCGAAGTCGACCCTCGGGCCCTTCTGGGCTTCGAGGACGCAGTTGCTGAACTCGTGCCCGACGTGGACGAAGCGCCCGAAGGGTTCTCCTTTCCGCTCATGTTCACCTGGGCTCTGCCACCCCTACGACATCCACCCGATCTCCTCGTGTTGGCCACCGAACTGGCCGGAGTGGGTGGCATCGAACTTCCACTCGAGGTGTCGGCCATCGATTCGACCGTGTCGGTCACCGATGCACCCGAGCGCAAACTTTCGATCGTGGCCCGGCTCGAGGTGCCGTTGGCCGATGTGTACCACAACGATGACGAGGTCTTCTGCGGAACTCTCGACCGCTGCCGCGACGTGAGTCTGTATCTCCTGCGAGTCGCGCCAGCATGGCTCGGTGAGGAATGACCGCGCTCGCGTCACCCACCGTGAGAGACTGATGACGTGAACGTCGCCGAACTCATCGACATCCTCCGAGACCTCGACCCCGAGGCCGTGATCGAGATGGCGATCGTGGCGCCGGTGACCAACGAAGACGACATGATCACCGTCGACCAATACGTGGTCGAGGGAATCCTCCCTCGTGATCCGGCTGACCACGAGGGTGAGAGCGTCGTGTGGTTGATCGGTGGCGATCCTGGTGACGTCGACGAGTTCATCGAGGCCATCGGAGGCGAAGAGGATTCGATTCCCCTGCCGACCGATGGTGAGGTCATCGAAATGAGCCGCTGGACCCGCTGATCAGCGAGCCGAGTTCGGCGTCAGAAGACGAGTGGACCGTGATCGAGTCGTGGCAGGACGAGCTCACCGAAGCGCTCGCATTCGTCGAGATGTGGATACCCCGAAAGAATGAACGCCTCGATGCCCAGAGCCGTGTAGTCCTCGATCTTTCGTGCCACCTGATCGGGGTCGCCGACGATGGCCGCTCCACATCCACTTCGCCCACGACCGATACCGGTCCAAAGGCCGGGTTCGACGAACCCGTCGTCGAGAGCGTGGTCTCGAAGTTCGGCTTGGCGTCGCACACCGGTTGATTGGCTGTCGAGCGACCGCGACCGAATGGCTGCTCCCGTCTCCTCGTCGAGTGCGGCGACGATGTGGTCGGCGGCCACCCGGGCTTCAGCTTCGGTGCGGCGCACGACCACATGGGCCCGATATCCGAAGCGAAGCACACGCCCGTGTGACTCAGCCCGTCGGCGCATGTCGTCGATGAGGGCGGCGACGTTCTCGATGGTGTCCGGCCACATCAGATACACATCGGCGTGTTGGGCAGCCACGTCTCGCGCTTCGTTCGACAACCCGCCGAAATAGAGCGGTGGGCAAGCTCCCTTGGCGATGCGAGGCGGATCGACCGAGAAGTCCGCATATGGCGGGTCGGCGTCGAACCGTTCTCCCGCGAGGATCCGACGTAGCGCGGCCATCGTGGCACCGGTGCGCGAGTAGCGAACCTCGCCCGATTCGACCCGTCCGGGAAGATCGGAGGAAATGATGTTCACGGTGAGCCGTCCAGCGAGCATCTGATCGAGGGTGGCGATCTGCCGAGCCAGTTGCGGAGTCCACATCTCACCGCAGCGGACGGCCAGGAGAAGTCGGGTGCGGCTGGTGAGTGCAGCCATCCCTCCAGCGAAGGCGACGGCATCGATACCTAACGCATAGCCCGAAGGCAGGAGCACGTTGTCGAATCCGAGCGCCTCGGCCCGCAGCACGATGTCGCGACAGTGCGACCACGAACTCAAGAGTTCCGGCTCGACAACACCCAACTGTTCGTAATCGTCGTCGCACAAAGCCGAGAACCAACTGACCTCACAGCGAGTGCTCACGGCAACGGAACTCCGTCACTCGCCTCGATGATCCGGTACACGTCGTGTCGATCGAGTCGAACCTCGACGGCCCGGGCCAGTTCGGCCAGCCGCGCCGGATTCTGCGTTCCGACGATGGCCACCGGTCGACTCGGATGGCTCAGAACGAAAGCCACCGCCAACGCACTTCGGGTCACCCCCTCGCGACTCGCGATCTCATCGAGGGTCGCCATCAGATCCGGACGAACCCCGTCGCCAGTGGCCAAACGTCCGCCGGCAAGCGGGCTCCAGGCCAGTGGCCGCCAGCCGGTGACCAGACATTCGTCCAACGTGCCGTCGCGCAATGGCTCGAGATGAACCGCCGAGAATTCAGGTTGCACCGAAGCCAGAGGGAACGGCAAGTGGTGCTGCAGGGCTTTCGTCTGGACCACGGTGTAGTTCGAAACACCCACGGCGCGGATCAGGCCGCGATCGCGTAGACGGACCAATGCGTCAGCGACTTCGGCCGGATCAGTGAACGGATCGGGGCGATGGATCTGATACAGGTCGATCCACTCGACGCCCAAGCGACGCAGCGAGTCCTCGCAGGCTCGTTCGAGATACTGCCGACCACTGACATACGGGACGCCGGGGAGGATGCCACCCTTGGTGGCCAACACGATCCGGTCGCGCATACCCGGACGACGTCGCAAGACCTCACCGAGAGTCTCCTCGCACGATCCGAATCCCCGACCACCCCAATCGAGTCCGTAAACATCGGCGTTGTCGATCAGGTTCATGCCGAGATCCACTGCCGTCTCGAGCAGGTCCGCCGAGCGACCGATGTCTGGATCCGTCAACCGCCAGCAGCCAAAGGCCACGGATCCGACCTCACGGCGATCGATCGTGACACGCCCGGCGATCGTCAGCGGCTCGGATGCTTCGGCGTTTCGAGTATCGGACACGCTCGAACTGTACTTCGACCTCAGTGAACGACCTTTGCGAACCTCGATCGAGTAAGGCTCGAAATCAGCCCCAACAACATCAACGCGAACGCCACCAGGATGGCGGTCGGCTCGAGAAGAGCAACCATCCAGACGGTGACCACGATGGCCACGACGGGGATCACCGGCACCCACCCGATGGCCAAGGGAACCTTGAAGGGGCGTTCCAAACGGGGTTGCCGAGAGCGCAGAGTGATCACGATGAAGTTCACGAACAGGAACGTGGCGTACACCGCCACATCGGTTGCACTGGCCACGAGCTCGAAGCGGCCGATGAGCACGAACGCCGACGCGGCCAACACCACCGAAGCCGTGGCACGCACGGGAGTCCCTCGGCCGTCGAGCACCCCCAAGCGATGGGGCAGATCGCTTTGCCGGGCCATGGCGAACACCATCCGCGATGCAGCGGTGACGATCAAGAGAACCGTGTTGGCGGTGGTCACCATGGCCAACACCGCCATGACCGCTCCTGCGTGATCGCCCACCGCCGTCGCCGCGACGTCGCGCAAAGGTTGTTCGGATGAACCCAACGCTTCAGGACCAAGAACACTCACGGCGGTGACCGAGACGAGCACGTACAGCAAGGTGGAAAGACCCAGCGCGCCGAGTAACGCACGGGGGGTGGTGCGAGTCGGATTGCGTGTCTCTTCCGACAACGTCGTGACTTCGTCGAAGCCGATGAAAGCGAAGAACACGAGGGCCACTGACCCCGCCACCCCCCGGGCCGACGAACTCCACGAGTCGCCGGCACCAGCGAACAGGTTCACGTCCCCGATGTGGTGGAGCCCCACCGCGCTGACGAACAACAATCCACCGATCTGAACCAAGCTGAAGGCGACCACCACCCAAGTCGACCGCCTGATGCCCATCGCCGCCAGACACCCAGTCACTCCGAGAAGGACGAGTCCCACCCATCGGGATGGCACCGAAAAGAAGTAGGTGAAGTAGCGGGCGAATCCAAGGGCGACCGTTGCCCCGGCCACAGTGAGTCCGGCCAACATCGTCCAACCGACCATGAATGCGCCGTGACGATGCATGGAGTGTCGGGCGTATTCGTACTCACCCCCGGCTCGTGGATAGATGGAAGACAGCTCCGCGTAACCCAGCGCCGTCAACCCGCATACGCCAGCCGAGAGCACGAACGCCAACCACACGAGTCCGCCCGCACGTTCCGTTGCCGGCCCGAGAAGCACGTAGATACCGGCGCCAACGATGATGCCGACTCCACTGGCCAGCACATCGGCCATACCCAGGACTCGTGGAAGAGACCGAGTCGTCGTGTCGTCAGCCACCAGAGGTCACCGTAATGGGCGACTCCTCGGGCTTCGATTGACAAATGTTGTGGATCATCAATCGAACACGAGTGGGGCGGGCAGGGATCGAACCCGCGACCCAGGGATTATGAGTCCCCTGCTCTAACCAACTGAGCTACCGCCCCGAAAAGGCACAGGGCCCGCACGAAGCGGACCCTGCATTTGCTCCGAGAGCAGGGCTCGAACCTGCGACCCGCTGATTAACAGTCAGCTGCTCTGCCAACTGAGCTATCTCGGAAGGCGGTCCCGAGGTTACCAGCGGGTCCGGCTCGACCCACGACGACAGCCTCAGCCGAGGTCGATGGGCTCCTCGTCAGCGGCGGAGAAGGCAGCTTCGCCGCCGTCGACGAGGCCGGCAGCCTGACGCACCTTTTCGGTGACGTCCACCATGATTTCCGGGTTCTCCGACAGGAAGGATTTTGCGTTCTCACGTCCCTGGCCGAGTTGTTCTCCGTCGTAGGTGAACCATGCTCCCGACTTCTTGATGATGCCGAGATCGACCGCCAGATCGAGAAGCGAACCTTCACGACTGATTCCCTTGCCGTACATGATGTCGAACTCGGCCTGTCGGAACGGCGGCGCGACTTTGTTCTTGACGACCTTGACGCGGGTGCGGTTACCCACGACCTCGGCGCCGTCCTTGATGGATTCGATACGGCGGATATCGAGGCGAACCGAGGAGTAGAACTTGAGGGCACGACCACCAGGTGTGGTTTCGGGTGAACCGAACATCACGCCGATCTTTTCGCGCAACTGGTTGATGAAGACCGCAATGGTGTTGGTCTTGTTCAGGTTGGCGGTCAGTTTGCGCAGAGCTTGGCTCATGAGACGAGCCTGCAAACCAACGTGGGTGTCGCCCATCTCGCCCTCGATTTCGGCCTTGGGGGTGAGGGCGGCCACCGAGTCGATGACCACGACGTCGAGTGCTCCGGAGCGGACCAACATGTCTGCGATCTCGAGCGCCTGTTCGCCGGTGTCGGGCTGCGAGATCAAGAGCTGGTCGATGTCGACACCGATCGAGCGGGCGTACACCGGATCCATGGCGTGCTCGGCATCGATGTAGGCGCAGACGCC
>JBEGQB010000001.1:0-33370 GCA_041181165.1 Actinomycetota bacterium | reverse complement strand
CAGGAGTTGGAGGAATTCCTCGGCTGATGAATCTCTCGCCCGGCGATTCGGGCGAGGCCGTCGGACAACTCCAGCGCCGACTCGGCGCCGCCGGCTTCATCCCAGACGGTGGGGTCTCCCCCGCGTCCTACTGCCACGCCACTGAGCAGGCAGTTCGTGTCTTCCAGGAAGATCGGGGCCTGCCGATCACGGGCGTGTGCGACGACGTCACGTGGGGCGCTTTGGTCGAAGCGGCCTGGAGTCTCGGCGATCGCGTCCTCATGCTTCGCTCACCGAACCTACGTGGCGATGACGTTGCCGAGCTACAACGACTCCTCTCGCGGTTGGGTTTCGACTGCGGACGAATCGACGGAATCTTCGGACCGCTAGCCGCTCGGGCCGTCAGTGACTTCCAGCTGAACGCCGGACTCGAGGTCGACGGTATCTGTCGAACTGGAACCGTGGAGGTTCTTCGTCGACTCTCGCGTCAGACCGGTGACGGCCCTGGAGTTGCTGCGGTCCGAGAAGCCGAAAGTCTGCGTTCGGGCCAGCCACTCGATGGACGCCGTGTGGCCATTGGTCAATTCGGGGGTTTCAGCGCTCTGAGCAGGCCTTTATGCGTTGCACTTCGAGACCGCGGCGCGCTCTTGATCCAGACCGATGAGCCCGATGCCGCTGCACAAGCCGCCCACGCCAACCTCTTTGGTGCCGAGGTCTATGTGGGGTTGGAGGCTTCGACGGAACGCATGGCTCGTATCACCTATTACTCCGTTCCCGCTTTCGAGTCGGCGGGAGGTCGGGCCTTGGCACATCTGGCTGAACGCCATCTTCGCGACGTCGTGCCACGAATGACGGTGAGTGGAATGCGGCTACCGATTTTGCGTGAAACCAAGATGCCCGCCGTTCTGCTCACTCTTGGCCCGACTCAAGTCATGGTCGAACGGGCCGAGAGGATCGCTGAGGCCGTGTTTCTTGCCTTGACCGCTTGGTCGGCGTGATCTCTCCCGATGAGAGACCGATCATCCACACCTCGCGGTCACAAATTCACAATTAGCACTAAAGGGCCACTGTTATCAACAGAGTTATCCACAGCCTGTGCGCAACTCTCACGCGCGACTTGAGGTTCAGATCGAGCTCCGTTGACCCGCTCGCTACTGGGGTCCCTCGGTCATCAACCGGTAGATCCGCTCCAGATCTTCCAGGTCGGCGAACTCGATGGTGACGGATCCTTTTCCGCTGGCCATCTTCACCGACACGCGGGTCGACAAGTAATCGCCGAGTAGTTCTTCGAGCTCGAGAAGGCCGGCTTGCGGCAACTTGGTGGACTTTGCCCCGCTTGATGAACCCCCACTGCCGGTTTTGGTTCCGCCCGTACCGACTTCGCTGGCCCCCGACCGGTCACGGATGGCCTCCTCCACTGCCCGAACCGACCACTGCTCGGACGCCGCCCGTCGAGCAAGTTGCTCCTGGAACGCTCGATCCGAGGTTCCGAGCAGGGCTCGAGCATGGCCGGCACTCAAACGACCGTCGGCGAGGAGACCCTGAACTGCTGGTGGCAGGTTCAGGAGTCGGAGGGTGTTCGTGATGGCGCTTCGACTCTTGCCGACGCGCTTGGCGACATCATCGTGGGTGAGATTGAAGTCGTCGATCAGCTGTTGAAAGGCCGACGCTTCTTCGAGGGGGGACAGATCTTGGCGGTGCAGGTTCTCCACCAGGGCCTGCTCCATCGACGCCATGTCGTCGGTGGTCTTGACCACGGCGGGAACGGTCGTCAAACCCGCCCGTTGGGCTGCCCGCCAGCGCCTTTCACCGGCGATGAGCTGGTACGAACCATTCGGAAGTTGACGAACCAGAACGGGCTGCAGCACGCCGATTTCGCGAATCGAGGCCGAGAGGTCGTTCAACGATTCCTCGTCGAAATGCACCCGAGGCTGGTGGGGGTTGGGGGAGAGGTCCTTGACCGGGATCTCGATCAGAGCCGAACCCCCGGCGGGTGGCTGTGCGCCACCACCCGGGATCAGCGAGTCGAGTCCTCTACCAAGTCCGCCGCGGCGGGATGCCACCGGCCACCTCCTTTGCCACCAGTTTGTAGGCAATTGCGCCCTTCGACGAAGGGTCGTACACGTTGATCGGCTGATGATGGGACGGGGCCTCGGACAAACGGACGTTGCGAGGGATCAGGGTCTGGCAGACCTTGTCCCCGAAGTGCTCCCGAACTTCAGCCACGACTTCCTGGGACAACTTGGTCTTGGAGTCGTACATGACGCACACGATGGTGCTGACCTCCAGGCTCGTATTGAGATTGCGCTTCACCAGGTCGACGTTGCGCAGGAGTTGACCCAGCCCTTCGAGGGCGTAGTACTCGCACTGGATGGGTACCAGGACCTCACGGGCGGCGACCAGCGCATTCACCGTGAGCAGGCCAAGCGACGGGGGACAGTCAATGATGACGAAGTCGAAGTCGTCGATCACCGAGTCGATCGCTTTCTTCAAGCGGGTCTCACGGGCCATGGCCGGAACCAGTTCGATTTCGGCACCAGCAAGATCGAGATTGGCCGGAGCCACGAACAGGTTCCGGAGGCTGGCCGGCTCAATGCAGTCCTCCATATCGGCATCGTGGAGGAGCACGTCGTACATGGAGTTTTCAACACCCCGGGTATCGACTCCGACTCCCGATGAGGCATTGCCCTGTGGGTCGAGGTCCACGATGAGAGTTCGATAGCCCATTTCGGCCAGGCAGGCGCCCAGGTTGACCGATGTGGTGGTCTTTCCCACTCCACCCTTCTGATTGGCGACGGCGATCACCCGGGGAAGCGGTCGGCCGTGGCTGGCAGAGGCGGAGGTCTCGGGGGTTTGGCTCATGGAAGCTGTCGGTCCTCGCAGGTGATCCGGGTCGGCGGTGGGCAGATCGTATCCGAGGGAGGGAACGCGGAGAGGCAGTTTGGCGACGGTTCGTCGAATGTTCCACGTGAAACACTCGGGGACCCCTCGACGGGAGGTTTCACGTGAAACAGTCGTCGGGAATCAGGTTCGTGGTTCCACGTGAAACACTCAGGAGTCAGTGCGGCGGAGGTGAGCGATACCTCCGACCACCTCTTCGAGGCGGAATCCTGCCGCCCTCACCGGCTCGGTCGCCCAGCGGGAACCGTCGGATGCTGGTGGTTCACTGACCATGAGCAATCCCCCGGGCACCACGATCTGACGGGCGTGCCCTGCGGTGTACTCGGGAGACCCGAATCCACGGCTGGTAGCGACTGGCCATTGCTGACCGGGGAAGCGGCGGGGCAGATCGGCAACGTCAGCCTCGACCGCTTGGGTCCTCCCTCCAAGGTCCAGGCGGCCAATCAACCGAACTAGCAAATCGACCCTCTTGCCGCGGCGATCCACCAGTAGTCCCACAAGATCGGGCCGAGCCATGGCCACGACCAGACCCGGTAGCCCACCCCCGGAACCGAGATCCACGAACGAATGAACCGAAGGCGGGATCGCCGCCGCGAAGGGGAGTGCGCGGTCGATGGCGAGCCCAAGGTCTTCGTCCCCCAACATGCCGATGCGCTGGGCTTCACCCAGCGCATCGATCAGATTCTGCCGATTTTCAGGCTCGAGGAGATTCACCGGCGTCCGTCTCCCAGCCGATCTCAATCGGCGCTAGCAGGGGAGATCACCACACGGCGATACGGGTCCTCGCCTTCGGAGTGGGTGCTGATATCCGTTCGGCCAGTCAGAGCATCGTGGATGATCTTGCGGTCCGAAGAAGGCATGGGTTCCAACGCACGAGCAGTTCCGGATCCCACCACTTCGTCAGCAACCTGATTCACGAACCGGCTCAGGGCTTCCTTGCGCTTGGCCCGGTATCCACCAATGTCGACCCGGAGACGGGTGTCGTGATCGCCCATTCGACGCTGGCTGACCACGCGGGTCAGGTCCTGGACGGCCTGAAGGGTCGAGCCACGGGGTCCGACCATGATGCCCAGATCGGAACCGTGCACGTTGACCTCGATTTCATCACCCTCGATGGCGCTCGAGGCCGAACCGTTCAATCCAAAGGCCGAAACCAGACCAGTGAGGAACTTCTCCGCCTCACTAGCCACCACGGCCGGGTCAGCCGGCGGACGGGGTTCACGGTTCTCATTGTCGCTCATTGCTCCTGCTTCCTTCTCGGGTCGGGGACGGCGGTTCCGACCCTCAGACCTCTGACCACCGTTGCGCTGACCACCTTCTGATGAACGTTCACCACCGCCGTCTCGACGACGACGGTCACGGCGCTCCATTTTGGGGCGTGGCGCCAACGGCTTGACCCGTGCCCGCACTCGCGCCTCTCCCCTGGTCCGGCCGAACAAGCCGGGCTTGGGTTCTTCCAAAATCTCAAATTCGGCGTCCTCATCAGCCACACCCAAGCGATCGAGCGCCTGGCTCTTGGCTTCTTCGATGGTTCGACCAGTTGTTTCCACCCATTCCATGGGGACCTCTTTCGTAGGAAAGTCGCACGTAGCGACGAGCGTCAGGGGCGACGCGGGGGTTTGGGATGTCGGGTTCCGCCCGACGGCTTGGGCCGGTTCGAGGGCGTCGGACGCCCCTTCGGACCTGTCGAACCTCCCTTGGGCGGGGTGACCCGCTTGCTGGTTGGGTTCTTGCTCGACGGCTCATCCTTCTTGGCGGCTTCCTGTTTCAGTTGACTGAAGAATCCGCCACCGGCCCCGTCCTGCTTCGACATCTCCCGGGCCTTGGCGTTGGCTGCCTGAGCTTGGCGGCCCAGGGAGTGTTCCCCCCGGTAGAAGCGCCGGGTGATGTAGGCCTGCTGGGCAATGCGCACCACCGTCTGGGACATGTAATAGATGACGAGACCTACCGGGAAGAAGAACTGGAACACACCAAAGGCCACCGGCAAGTACTGCATCACCTTGGCCTGCGTGGCCGACATCGTCGGCGACACGGTTCGTGAAGCGATCATCTTCTGCTGGACGAAATAGAGGCCCATGAGAATGAGAACCAACGCCACATAGATCAATCCCTTGCCGGGGTTGTCCTGCACCGCCTCGACGGGCCGCAGCGAGAGGTCCAAGCCGAGCGACAACATCTCGGACTTGCCCTTCAAACTCTGGAACAACTCACTCGACTTCGAGATGTAATCGGGATCGAAAGTGCCATCAGCACCCTTGTTGGTGAGTCCGTGCAAGACGCGGAACATGATGATGAAGATCGGCATCTGCGCAAGCAGCGGCAGACACGACGACAGCGGATTGATCTTGTGCTCTTGGTAGAGCTTCATCATTTCTTCGTTCAATTTCTGGCGGTCATTGCGGTACTGCTGCTGCAAACGACGCATCTCTGGTTGAACTTTTTGCATCTCGAGCATTCCCTTGGTGCTCTTCAGAGTGAGCGGGAATATCAACATCATGATCACGAGAGAAACAAGCGCGATGGCCGCGATGTAACTGGAGGTGAGGTTGTAGAACTGGCTGATCAGCCAGGCAGCGGCTTGAAACATCTCAGTGGGTCCTTCCCGTTGGCGATGCGGTGGATGACGGTTGCGAAATTGACGCTTCGGGAACGGGGTCGAATCCCGATGGTCCAAAAGGGCGGCAGCGACTCAGGCGCCGAATCGTCAACCACGTGCCGCGTCCGGAGCCGTGAACCTCGATGGCCTCACGGGCGTACTCCGAACAGGATGGGGTGAACCGGCACGGTGATGGGCGCCCTTCGCGGGCGGTTTGATACCAACGAATCGAGGCCAAAAGGGTCTGCTTCACCGGCGTCGACCCTTCTCCAGAAGGCCCTCGACGTCCCGGTTGAGCTGAGCGAACGTCGGAAGCGGCAGGTGGCGGTTCGGGCTGTTCACACCCACGAGGAACATTCCCGCGCCGAGTTCGTGTTCTCGGGCAGTGAAGATGGCGCGCAACTGCCGGCGGAGCCGGTTGCGGCGGACAGCCGAGCCGAAAGGACGCCCAATGGCGAAGGCAACGGACGGGCCGGGGAGGGAGGGGTCAAGAAGCATGACGCACCACAAATACCCACTGCGAACACGTGTTCCCTCGCTGCGGAGGCGCTGAAACTCGTGGGAGCGGTTGAGGCGTCCGATCAAGCCGAGAGCCGGTGGCGGCCCTTGAGACGACGGGCCTTCAGGACGGCGCGACCAGCGCGGGTCGACATGCGCGCGCGGAAGCCATGCTTCACCGACCGGCGCTTCTTGTTGGGCTGATACGTGCGCTTCACGAGAACTCCTCAGTTCCTGGGTGGCCAATCGGCGAAGATCCCAGGTAGTTGCAGACCGGCAACCGTCGAGCGGCTACCGCATCTCGGCAGGCTACGGCCCTGATACGGGCATGGGCAACCCTTGCCACAGGTCTGTTGAAAACCTGGTCGTCGGTCGCGCGCCATTGGCCTCTGAGTGCCCTTTTTACGCGCTATCCACAGCCTGCTATGGTCTCGCTTCCTTGACCCGCGCGAGCGGATTTCTGACATGGGGACAACCATTCGGGCAGGTCAGAGGGGGTAAGCCACAGAATCCTGTCCACATCGTGTGGACACACCTGTGGATGAAGTGGCTCGTTTGGCAAGGAGTAGCAGGTGGAAGACTCGGAGAACATGTGGACAGCGGTCTCGCAGTTATTGCGAGCCCAGGTGTCCGATGCGGTGTGGTACTCAACGTTCAATGACGTCCATTCGCTGCCGACCGATGATCGAACCATCCGCTTGGCGGTCCCGAGTGGCACGGTGCGCGACAAGATCATGTCCCGATATCTGCCGATCGTGCTCGATGCCCTGTCCGAAATTGGCGCCGGAACCAAGCAGCTCGAAGTCGAGGTCGTGGCCCCACCCGAATCGGTGACACCCTCCGAAGAGTCGGTGGCACCCTCCGAAGAGTCGGTGGCACCCTCCACCCCGACCGTCACTACCCAGCCGGCAACGGTGGCCAAAGTGGGGGACTCACCCGCTGATCGGGCCGGGCTCAACCCCCGATACACCTTCGAAACCTTCGTCCGCGGAGGCTCGAACAGCTTCGCTCTGGCCGCCGCCCAACGGGTGGCTGAAACTCCGGCCCGGTCGTACAACCCGCTTTTCATCTACGGATCGGCTGGTCTGGGCAAGACCCACCTGCTGCATGCCATCGGGCACTACGTGTTGCAGAACTACAGCCACTATCAGGTGCGGTACATCACGACGGAAACCTTCTTGAACGAGTACGTGGACGGAATCCGAACGGCGTCGATCGCCAACTTCAAACGCCGCTACCGAGACATCGACTTGCTTCTCATCGACGACATCCAGTTCATGGAAGGCAAGGAAGGTCTGCAGGAGGAGTTCTTCCACACCTTCAACTCCTTGCATGGAGCGAACAAGCAGATCGTCATCTCGTCGGACCGCGTTCCCGATGCCATCCCCCATCTCGAGGAGCGCCTCATCGGACGCTTCCGATGGGGTCTCATCACCGACGTCCAGCCTCCGGACCTCGAAACCCGTTTGGCGATTCTTCGGAACAAGGCGGAGCGAGAGGGAACGGAATTCCCGGCCGATGTCCTGGAGTTCATCGCTTCTCGCGTCACCTCGAACATCCGCGAACTCGAGGGTGCGCTCATTCGGGTGAGTGCCTACGCGAGTCTCAACCGGGTCGATATGACCGTCGCCCAAGCCGAGCGGCTCCTCGAAGACCTGCTCACGAACCAGACACCCAAGCAGCGCACCGATCAGGAGTTGCTCGAAGAAATCGCCAAACTCCTCGGGTTCAGCGTGGAAGCACTACGGGGCAAGAGCCGTCAGAGGCCCCTCGTCGCCGCCCGCCAGGAGGCGATGTACGTATTCCGGGAACTCACCGATCTCTCGTATCCGGCCATTGCTCGACTCTTCGGGGGTCGGGATCACACCACCGTGATCCACGCCGTCGAGAAGATCCAACGTCTGATGAAAGAACGGACCCAGACGTACGACCAAGTCACGATGCTCATCAAAACACTGAAGCTCGGCTGACCGTTGGGGACGACCATGTGGACTAGGTGTGTGCGCGACGGGGGTCATCTTGTGAACAACCCCGCGTTGTCCACGGACGCGCTGGTCAGCGCCTCGCGCGGTGTGGACGCGTGTGCACAACAGCGCGCGCTCGGATTTGCACGACTTCCTGCCACGACGCGCCGTCGTCCACAATCCACAGCACTTATTACAAGCACTAGGTTGATGGGCCACCGGATGATGACAACAAGCCAACCCGAGAGGACGTCGTCGTGAAGTTCAAGTGTGAGCAGGGTGTGCTGGCCGAGGCTTTCGGTGCGGCCAGTCGAGCAGCCACCGGACGAGCCACAAATCCGGTGTTGTCGTGTTTGCGCCTCGTCCTCGCCAAGAACCAATTGCGGGTCACCGGAACCGACGGTGATCTGACCATCGAGTCCTCGATCCAGGTGGCCGATGGCGAGGATGGAGTTGTTCTCGTTCCGGCGAAGTTGGCCAGTGAAGTCGTGCGCTCGATGAAGCCGGGCGCTGTGACGGTCGAAGTCACCGGCGACAAAGTTCAGATCTCCTCTGCCCGTACGAATTTTGCGGTCCCAATCGGTGCCGAAGGCGATTTTCCGAAGTGGTCGGGGTCCACGGGTGGTGGTTCGTCGATCCCGTCAGCGGATCTTTCCGATGCTCTGAAGCAGGTCGTACGTGCGGCCAGCACCGACGATGCCCGAGGAGTGATCACCGGCGTTCTCGTGACGAGTGACTCCGGAACTCTCCGTTTGGTCGCGACCGACTCGTATCGCTTGGCGATTCGTGAGATCTCGGCGTCCGTCTTGCCGGATGGCACGCAAGTCATCGTTCCCGCGCGCGCACTCGGGGAGTTACAACGGCTTCTCGCACTCGGTGACACCGTCGGGATCGAGGTCACCGATCACGACGCGACGTTCCATGTCGGCAACACGCGTCTCGTCACCCGACTCATCCAAGGCACGTACCACGACTACAAGCGACTCGTGCCACCGCCACAGCCCAACACGGTCACACTCAATCGTGAGGAAGCACTCGAAGCGATTCGGCGCGTGAAGTTGGTAGCTCGAGATCCGATCGGTACTCCACTGCGAATTCGTATGGCCAACGACGGCGTGACGATGCGCATCGTCAGTCAGGACAACGGCGAATCGTATGAGCAACTCGACGGTGAGCTGACCGGCAACGAGATCGAGATGTCGTTCAACAACGAGTTCCTCGCTGCGGGCATCGAGGCATGTCAGACCGAGTTCGTGACGATTCAGACGAGTGAGCCGGGCAAATTGGCGGTGATTCGTCCCAAGGACGACACCGCTTACACGTACCTGTTGATGCCGCTGCGGTCCTGATGTTCATCGAGCGTCTCGAGCTCGTCGACTTCCGGAACTATTCGCAGGCTTCGTTCGACTTCACCGCCGGCATCACGGCCATCGTCGGGAAGAATGCACAAGGGAAGACGAACGTCGCCGAAGCGATGAGTTTTCTGGCGACGCTCGAGAGCTTCCGACTCGCTCCGACGAGTGCTCTCGTACGCGACGGTGCCGAAACCGCGTTCGTTCGTGCGACGGTTCGGCACGCCGATGGTCGAGAGCTCCTCGTCGAGATTCAGATCCCTCGGCAAGGACGAACCAACGTCTTGGTCAATCGCCAACGTCTTCAGAGAACCCGCGATCTCCTCGGGGTGCTCCGGGTCACGGTCTTTTCCCCTGACGATCTCGAACTCGTGAAGGGTGCTCCGTCGGAACGTCGAAGATTCTGCGACGAGACCCTCGTGAGTCTGGCGGTGAAGAACGACGCGCTTCGACTCGACCTCGAACGAGTGTTGAAGCAACGGAACACCCTCTTGCGACAGTGCAACGGTCGTCTGTCCGATGACGCCGGCTTCACCCTCGACGTGTGGGACGAACGCCTTGCGTCTCTCGGTGATGAACTCGGCCAGGTCCGCGCCAACCTGTTGGCACGACTCCAACCTCTCGTCGAAGAGGCATATCAGCAACTGGCCGGTCAGTCCTTGGCTGTCGGAATCCGTTACGAACCCGAGTGGCGCCGGTCCGGACTCGCGGCGGCGTTGCGTGCGGCGAGGACCGACGACGTCCGGCGGGGAGTGTCGACCGTCGGTCCGCATCGTGACGACGTGGAGTTGACACTCGGTTCGATGCCGGCCCGAACCCATGCGAGCCAGGGGGAGATGCGATCGTTGGCACTCTCGCTTCGATTGGCTGCCCACCGGCTGGTCGCGACGTCCACCGACATGACTCCGTTGTTGATCCTCGACGACGTTCTGAGCGAACTGGACCCCGACCGATGTGAAGCGCTCCTGGCCCATTTGCCCGACGGTCAGGTGGTTATCACGACGGCTAGTCCGTTGCCGGTGGCGGCGCGACCAGATCGAGTTCTGCGAATCGAGCAGGGGAGGGTCGAGTCGTGAGCGAAGAACCGCAACCGCTGAACTCCGCCCTCGACCGCTTGCTTCGTTCGTTGAAAGGCGGCGACCGCCAAACGACGGTGACCGTCTTTTCCCGCTGGACCGATCTCGTCGGTGAGTCGGTGGCGGCCCATGTGAAGCCCCTGAAGCTCGATGGTGGAACCCTGATCGTCGAGGTCGATGACCCCACCTGGGCCACCCAGATGAAGTTCCTCGAGGCCGACCTCCTCGGTCGTTTGAAGGAGTCCGGCGGGATGTCGGTCGAGCGCATCGAGATCCGGGTTCGCCGCCGCCGCTGACCGTCATTCGGGGTGTCGGAGGACACCTTCGGCAAGCCCATTTTTCCGCCCTCGACCGAAGGACATTTTCCCTGCTCACAGGGCTTGTTTTGGCACGATTTCGGGTCCTGGATGAAGTAGAATTTCCGATGTTGTGATGAGCCCTCCGACCGCCTGTGGAAGACCCCCGTTTCCCACATGCCGGAGACCCCTCCGAATGAGCCGATCGAGGTACGCGTGACCGCCAAGAACACCACCCCCAGCGCCGATTACGGCGCCAAGGACATCCAGGTTCTCGAGGGTCTGGACCCGGTTCGCAAGCGCCCCGGTATGTACATCGGGTCCACCGGTCTGGCCGGTCTCCACCACCTCATCTGGGAAGTCGTCGACAACTCCGTCGACGAAGCAATGGCTGGTTACTGCACCCGAATCGGCGTGACTCTCCTCCCCGATGGAGGTTGTGCAGTGGAGGACAACGGTCGCGGCATCCCGGTCGATCCGTATCCGTCAGGGCCTCACAAGGGCAAGAGTGCAGCGGAGGTCGTGCTCACGGTTCTGCATGCCGGCGGAAAGTTCGGTGGTGAGGGGTACAAGGTGTCGGGCGGCCTCCATGGCGTGGGTGTGTCGGTCGTGAACGCCTTGTCGCGTCGCGTGACCCTCGAGATCGACCGCGACGGAAAGCGGTACGAGCAGGAATTCCGCAACGGCGGAAAGCCGCAAGGAAAACTCGGATCAACCGGACCTACGCCCGGACGCGGTCGCAAGACCGGAACCACGGTGACTTTCTGGCCCGATCAGACCATCTTTGCTTCCGAAGGCGTGGAGTTCGTGGCGCGAACCGTTCTCGAACGACTGCAGACCATGGCCTTCCTGAATCGCGGCCTCGAGATCGTCTTCCGCGACGAACGACCAGGCAAGGAACAAGAGGTCACGTTCCAGTACAAGGGCGGCATCGTCGACTACGTGAAGCATCTGAATCAGTCGAAAGAAGCCCTCTTCAACAAGGTCGCTCACTACGAGGACGAAGAAGAGGGCCAGATGCTCGACATCGCGGTCCAGTGGAACACCGGTTACTACGAGGGAATCCACGGCTATGCCAACGGCATCAGTACCACCGAAGGTGGAATGCACGTCGAAGGGTTCAAGACCGCTCTCACGAGCGTGGTCAACAAGTACGCGCGGTCGCGAGGTCTGTTGAAGGAGAAGGAGGACAACCTTCTCGGCGAAGACATCCGCGAAGGCATCACGGCGATCATCTCGGTGAAACTCTCCGAACCACAGTTCGAAGGCCAGACCAAAGCGAAACTCGGAAACGTCTCGATGCGCTCGTTCGTTCAGAAGGCCACCAATGAACGACTCGCCGAATGGCTCGACGAGAACCCGACCGAAGCCAACAAGATCGTGAAGAAGGCCCAAGCCGCCGCCCAGGCGCGCGTCGCCGCCAAGAACGCCCGCAACGCGGTTCGTCGCAAGACCGCCCTGAGCGGTGCCGGCATGCCGGACAAACTCAAGGACTGCACAAGTGGCAATCCAGAAGAGAGCGAAATCTTCATCGTCGAGGGCGATTCAGCCGGTGGCACAGCACTCGATGCGCGAGACCCGCGCACCCAGGCGATCCTGCCCATCCGCGGCAAGATCCTGAACGTCGAACGCGCCCGCCTCGACAAGATGTTGAAGAACATGGAAGTCACGGCGCTCGTGACGGCGATCGGTGGGGGAGTGGGCGACGAATTCGATGCCGCCAAGTCCCGGTATCACAAGATCATCATCCTCGCCGACGCCGATGTCGACGGCAGTCATATCCGAACGTTGCTGCTCACGTTCTTCTTCCGCCAGATGCGCCCGCTCGTCGAAGCCGGATACGTCTACATCGCCCAGCCGCCGCTCTATTCAACCGAGATCGGCAAGGAGAAGATCTACCTCAAGGACGATCTCGCCAAGGCGAAGTTCCTCGAAGAACACCCGAACCACAAGAAGGAGTTCCAGCGCCTGAAAGGACTCGGCGAAATGGACTGGGAGGAGTTGCGCTCCACCACCATGTCGATCGACACACGCACGCTGCTCCAAGTGACCGTGGAAGAAGCGGCCCTCGCCGACGAGATCATGGGTGTTCTCATGGGCGACGACGTCGAGAGTCGTAAGCACTTCATCCAGACCAACGCCAAGGACGTGAGGTTCCTCGATATCTGATGGCATCCAAGAAGACACCTCCCCCGCCGCCCGAGGACTCGACTCCCGAGGAGCCGATCATCGCGGTACAACCGGTTGCACTCCAGGACGAAATGGAGCGCTCATTTCTCGATTACGCGATGTCGGTCATCATGTCGCGCGCGCTTCCCGATGTGCGCGACGGCTTGAAGCCGGTCCACCGGCGCATCATCTGGGACATGGACGAGCAGGGCTTCCGCCCCGATCGGCCCTTCGTGAAGTCGGCCCGCGTCTCGGGTGACACCATGGCCAAGTACCACCCGCATGGCGACAGCGCGATCTACGACGCGCTGGTCCGCATGGCGCAGCCGTTCTCTCTGCGCCATCCGCTCATCGACTTCCATGGCAACTACGGATCCCCGGACTTCGGTCCGGCAGCCAGTCGTTACACGGAGTGCCGCCTCCATCCGCTGGCCATGCAACTTCTGGCCGACATCGACGAGAACACCGTCGACATGGTGGCCACGTACGACGGCAGTCGCGAGGAACCAACCGTCCTGCCGGCTCGTTTCCCGAATCTGCTCGTCAACGGAAGTCAGGGGATCGCGGTCGGCATGGCCACGAACATCCCTCCGCACAACCTCGGTGAAGTGATCGACGCCTGCGTGCACACGCTCTTCAATCCCACCGCGACGACCGACGAACTCATGCAGTTCGTCAAGGGTCCGGATTTCCCCACCGGCGGCACCATCCTCGGTCGGTCCGGGATCATGGACGCCTATCGCACGGGCCGCGGAAGCATCAAGATGCGCGCCACGGCGAGCATCGAGGAAACCAAGCGTGGCGGTATGCAGATCGTCGTCACCGAACTCCCGTACCAGACGAGCTGCTCGGCGATCGCCGGTCGCATCCAGGAGTTGGTCGATGCCGGTGAGATCGACGGCATCGCCGACGTCAACGACGGATCTTCGGGCGGCAAGACGAATCTTCAAATCACTCTGAAGCGCGATGCAAACGCCAACGTGGTCCTGAACAACCTTTTCAAGTTGACACAGTTGCAGACGAGCTTCGGCGTCAACATGGTGGCGTTGGTCGACGGCGTACCGCGTCAACTCACGCTTGCCGATGCCATCAACGGTTATCTCCGTCATCAGATCGAAGTTCTGACTCGTCGAACCGAATACCGCCTCGATCGCGCACAGCGACGAGCGCACCTCCTCGAGGGCCGCATCAAGGCCCTGAACGTGATCGACAAGATCATCAAACTCATCCGCGAAAGCGAGGACGCAGGCTCCGCGAAAACCCAGCTCATGGCCAAGCCCTATGAGTTCACCGAGGTTCAAGCGATCGACATCCTCGATATGCAGTTGCGTCAATTGACGCGCCTGTCACGTATCGATCTCGAGGCCGAGATCGCCGAGCTCACACAACGAATCGCCGAACTTCAATCGATCCTGGCCGATGACGTGAAGTTGCGCACCGTGATCAAGGACGAATTGCTCGCCATCAAGGAAGAGTTCGCCACCCCGCGTGTGTGCCCGGTCACTCTCGATTCGGGAGAGATGAGCCTCGAGGACCTCGTGGACGACACCGAACTCGTGATCGTCATGACCGAGGCCCAGTACGTGAAGGCTGTTGCCGCTTCGAACTTCAAGACTCAGGGTCGAGGGGGCAAGGGCGTCACCGGTGCCAAGCTCAAGGCCGACGACATCGTGAAGCACGTCATCTTCACGACCGCCCACGCGTATTTGCTCTTCTTCTCGAATCGAGGTCGGGTGTACCGACTCCGAGCGCACGATGTCCCCGAGCGAGAGAGAGCGGCCAAGGGTGTGCCCATCGTCAACCTCTTGCCGCTGCAGGCTGGAGAGACGATCGAGGCGATCATCGACACCCGCGATTTCGCGGCCGAGCGCTATCTGTTCTTTGCGACCCGCGATGGTGTCGTGAAGAAGACCGCGTTCGACGAGTACGACAACGGGCGTCGCGATGGTCTCATCGCTCTGAATCTCCGTGATGGCGATGAACTCGTCCGAGTGATCGAGACATCGGGTACCGACGACATTTTCATGGTGGCCCGTTCAGGTATGACCATCCGGTTCTCCGAGGCCGAGGTCAGGGCCATGGGGCGAGCGGCGGCTGGTGTACGTGGCATGAAGCTCCGTCCGGGAGACAAGGTCGTGAGTGTCGACGTCGCACGCGACGAGGCAGCCATCTTGATGATCACCGAAGCCGGCTACGGCAAGCGGACACAGCTCGACAAGTTCAACCGGCAAGGTCGCGGCGGAATCGGTGTTCGCGGTATCCAGATCAAGGAGAAAAAGGGCTACGTGGTGTCGGCATTCATGGCGGGCATCGATGACGAGATCGTCGCTGTCACGTCGGGCGGCTCGACGATTCGCACACAAGTGCGCAACATCTCCTCGCAAGGTCGGGCGGCCACTGGTGTCCGAGTGATGACCGTCGAAGAAGGCCAGTCGGTCTCTTCGGTGGCCCTCATCATCGCCAGCGAAGACGAAGAGTGACGGCGCTGGCCACGTTCGCAGTGGCAGCCGCCTTCCTGACCGGTTTCGTCCGTCTGGGCAATGCCGTCACGGAGCAAGCGCGGGCACAAGCGATTGCCGATGGAATTGCTCTGGCGGCAGCTGATCAGGGCGCCGATGTGGCCCGACACATCGCGAAAGCCAATGGAGTTTCCGATGTCGTACTGGTGGCGATCGACTCCGATGTCGTCGTGAAAGTCTCCCGAGAAGGTCTGGTCGCTCGAGCACGGGCCTCGACTGCCCCCTGATCAAGTGACGAATCTTCTACGCTGAGGTCATGTCGGAGGCGCGCGATCCGCTGTTCATCGTTCCCGCAGTGGAACCCGATGGCGCCGAACCCACTCTCGAACCGCCGAGTCCGAGGAGAAGCCGTTCGTCGTCGGGCATTCGTTGGGAACGACGCCGAGTTCGGCGCACCACTCGCATCGTTCGCCACATCGACCCGTGGAGTGTGTTCCGGGTATCTCTCGTTTTCCACTTCGTTCTGTACCTCACGCTCTTGTTGACTGGCGTGCTTCTCTGGAACGTCGCCAATGCCACGGGCACGGTCGACAACGTGGAGAGGTTCATGGAGAGTTTTGGGTGGGAGTCATTCGAGTTCAAAGGCGGTGAAATCTTCCACCAGGCCTGGATCCTCGGACTCTTCGCAGTAGTGGGGCTCACGGGACTCGCCGTGCTCATGGCGACGATCTTCAATCTGATCACTGACCTCGTGGGTGGCGTGCAGGTCACGATCCTCGAGGAAGTCCCATCGGCCAAGGAGCCTCCGACCAACTCCGTCCCTGGTTGAGGGAGTGCGGGCCCCACCGATAGGGTGCTTCCCCGCCGGGGCTATAGCTCAGTTGGTTAGAGCGCATCCCTGATAAGGATGAGGTCACAGGTTCGACTCCTGTTAGCCCCACGGTGAAAATGTTGAGACGAGCCATGGCCGCCTTGTCAGTGGCCGGTCTGATCGCTGGTGCCATTCGCCTGCGTGGACGAGGCGGCGTTCCGCCCGAACGCGGTGGCTGGCGCGAACTCTCCCGTCCGCGGTCGTGAAGCCGGCTGGCGTCGTCGGCCTCGGAGCCGTCGGCTCACGTGTCGCCCGACAACTCACTGCGTCTGGTTCGCACCTCGTGGTGTTCGACCCCGACCCCGCAGCACTCGCCGGATTGGGTTCGTCGCCGAACCTCGTGTCCCTCACCGATGGCAACGTTCGGGACGAGGTGGCCGATGTGGTCGTCGTCGCCACCCCGACACCACAGGCTCCTGTTGCGATTGCCCTTCTCCGTCGGGGTCTGCATGTGATCACCACCACCGACGACCCCGACGACGTTCACGAACTCCTCGGGCACGATTCGGAGGTGAGTCGACTCGGACGCTGTCTCGTCGTGGGAGCAGCGGCGAGCCCTGGGATGACCGGGCTGATGGTGTCCGAACTTCGTCATCGATTCGATGACATCGACGAGATTCACGTGGCGTTCCACGGCACGGGTGGCCCAGCCTGCGCGCGACAGCATCACCGAGCCCTCGGTGGCGAGGCGATTGGATGGCACGACGGTGAGTGGATCGAACGCCCCGGAGGTAGCGGACGTGAGCTCTTCTGGTTCCCCGAACCGATCGGTGGCAAGGACTGCTATCGAGCCGAACTCGCCGACCCGATCGTTCTGCATCGCGCCTTCCCGTCGGTGAAGCGGATCAGTGCCCGGGTATCGGCGACCCGACGAGATCGTCTGACGGCCCGCCTGCCGATGATGTCGCCACCGCATCCCGAGGGTGGTTTGGGTGGCCTTCGAGTGGAGGTTCGTGGATCACTCGGTGGCGCGCGGGTCACCCACGTTGCAGGAATTGCCGAGCGAACGGCCGTGATCGCCGGGGCTCTGGCTGCTGCAGTCGCCGATCAGTTGCAGGGAGGCGTGACCTCGGGGAACATCCCGACCGGAGTCGTCGTCGTTGGTGATGGTCAACTCGACGAACTCGCGCTCATGACGGCAGTCATTCAACGCGGGATCACGGTGTTCGAGTACATCGGTGCAGCGGGCTAGACAGCGGCTGATCCGAGTCGCTTGTACATTCTCGGTATGAGCAAGACCGAGAACCGTCCCGATGTTCATGACATCGCATCGGCTCGCCTGAAGTCCATCAATCAGCGATACTCGGATGGTCGCCGCCGTCTGGTGGACGTCCTTTCGTCGGCCAAGCATCCGCTCGTGACCACCGAGATCTCCTCGGCCACTCGGGACCTTCCGCAGAGCAGCGTGTATCGCAACCTTGCGGTTCTCGAAGAAGCCGGTGTGGTGGTGAAGGTTCTCACCAACGGAGAGCGATCCGCTTTCGAACTGGCCGAGGACCTGAAGGGCCACCATCATCACTTGGTGTGTGTGTCCTGTGGTCAGGTCGTGGATATCGACATTCCCGAGGCAATCGAACGACAACTCGGTGAAGGACTGGCACCGTCGGCACGAGCCGCCGGATTCACGTTGCTCGGCCATCGCCTCGACCTCATGGGTCGATGCGGTCAGTGTTCCTGATCGAGTCGAGTCGCGAGTTTTTCGACCACCTCGGTCAGGTAGTCGACCTTCTTCTGCAATTCCTCGAGATCGACCAATTCACGTAGATCTTCGGTTGTGGCAACGTCGGTGAGTGACAACCGCACACTGGCCAACTCTCGGGCGAGGAACTCGGTATCGGCTTGGGTGCGCTCGGCGACCTTGCGATCGAGCTCGGTCTGTGTTCGATCCCGCGCTTCTTGACGATTCTGAGCGAGCAGGATCAGTGGAGCCGCGTACGACGCCTGCAGCGACAACACGAGGGTGAGGAGCACGAGACCACGGCCCCACGGGTCGAAGGTCCAAGATTCCGGAACGATCACGTTGTACGCGATCCAGAAGATGATGACACCCGATTGCCAGACGAGATATCGAGCCGTACCGAGAGTGCGAGCAATGGCCTCGGAGAACTGACCGAAGGCGTCGGTGTCGTAGTGAATGCCGATGCGTCGGCGGCGCCGAGGTTCGGCGAGACGTGCTTTGCGCTTCATGACACCTCCTTCAGTTGCCGTTTCCTACATGGTTGTTCTCTGTGACGTCCTGATGATCAGCCAACGCGGGTCGGCGTCTCTTGACGGCGACGTTGTCGCCATCCCGTCGGCAGCGTGCGGTCGAGCACGTCGTCGACGGTGATCGCCCCGAGCAGACGGCCGGCTTCGTCACACACGCCGATCGACAGCATGTTGTACGAAGCGAGACGCTCGGCAACCTCTCGGTCGCTGATATCCGGAGTGATCGTGGGTTCGGTTTCGAGACACTGCCCGAGTTCCATACTCGGCGCCTCACGAAGAAGCCGCTGAAAGTGAACCACACCCAAGTACTTGCCGGTGGGTGCTTTATAGGGAGGACGGCACACGAAGACCTGGGCGGCGATCGACACCAGCCAGTCCGGGTCGCGGATCTGGGCGAGGGCTTCAGCCACGGTGCTCGTGGGTCCGAGCACGATGATGTCGGGGGTCATCAGACCACCGGCGGTGCCGTCCTCGTAGGCGAGAAGTCGACGCATCATGTCGGCGTCCTCGTCGTCCATGGCATCGAGGATCTTGGTTCGTTGGTCGCCGGGCATCTCGGCGAGGAGGTCGGCGAGGTCGTCGACTTCCATTTCGTCGAGCACGGCGAGGAGTCGTTCCATGTCGAGACCCTCGATGAGTCCCACCTGTTCGGCTTCGGGAAGTTCCTCGAGGACGTCGGCCAAGCGATCGTCGTCCATGGCTTCGGCGAGTTGGCGCCTTTGGGCCAAGGGAAGCGACCGGACCACCGCCGCCACATCGGTTGGGTGCATGTCGTGAAGACGCGCCGCCTCGGCGACCATTTCGGTGGTGGCGGCGAAGAGATGGGCGACCTCGGTCCAGTCGACGAGTCGATGACTCGGACGTCGGCGCAGGGCGGTGCGCTTGGCCAGACGAACCTGAGCCACCTCCCAACCTCCCGAGCGCGAGTCCTCGCGCCAACGGAGCGAGACATCGCTCACGGTCTCACCGTTCACGCGACGATCGATGACGTCTCGGGTCAGGAGTCGCTCACCCTTTTTCTGTTTGAAGGGATTGAGATCGATGTCCCATGAACGCAGGCGCACGCCTTCGTCGGAGATCTCGCCGACCTTTCCGGCGTTGACGAAGATCCGGCGACGCTGACTGGCGGCGAGGAAGCCCACGACTCGTGGCGACGTACCGGAACGACCAGGTACGACCACGATGTCCTCGATGCGGCCGATGCTCGCACCGCCGGCATCGAGCAGAGGCAGGCGCTTGATTCGGAATGCGTAGATCAGGTCGCCGGCCATGCCGGCAGGCTACCCCCGACCACTGATGAGTCGGGCGACATCTCCATAGCGCTCGAATCGTTCAGGAGACAGGTTCGCGTTGTACAGCACGATGCGATTCGCGATGGATCCGTACTTCGTCACGAGTGCGTCGGCCAGACCGTCCCATGTGGACTCGGTGGTGAAGACCGCCAGGTGATCGTCGGTGATCTGGGCCGCCATTCCGGCGAAGTCACCAGCTTTCTGCTTCTCCCGGATCCGAGCGGTTGTTCCTTCGAAACCCGCTTCATCCCAGATGAACGCGTAGTTCGGAGTACTTCCGTAGAAACTGAGCATGGCCCGCAAGTGCTCGCGCTCGGCCGCTCGCTCTGCATCGGAGTCACCCACGATCGTCATCACGGGAACGATGATCGAGACATCCGAGGGTGAACGTCCGGTGAACGCCGCACCCTCGGCGACTTTGGGAACGACATGTCGGCTCAAGTATCCGGGCTCACCGATCGGATGAACATGGACTCCGTCGGCGACCTCCCCGGCCATACGCAGCATCCACGGATTCACAGCGGCGATGTCGACCTTGGGGTCGGCCATATCAATCGGACCGGGGCTCCACTGACGATTGATGAACGTCAACTCGTAGAACTCACCACGGTGATCGAGTTCGTTCGTACGAAAGGCACGAAAGCACGCCTTCACCGCGAGCACGTAATCACGAAGTCGCGGACCGGGTCGGTCGAAGTCGACGCCGTAGCGGCGTACGACATGTGTCTTCACCTGAGTGCCGAGGCCGAGGCGGAAATTGCCACCCGACGCCTCCTGCAATTCCCATGCCGTGGCAGCAGTGATGAACGGGCTGCGCGGAAACGCAACTGCCACTCCCGTCGAGAACTCGAGTCCTGGTGCGGCGAGCGCGGCGGCCGCAACGTTGAGGTATGCGGTGCGCCCGGCTTCGGTGAACAACAGGCCGGAGAACCCGGCTGATTGTGCCCGCCGGGCGTGCTCGGCCGTCTGGCTGAGCGGGAGTGGGGTGGTCATCACGTCGACGTGCACGACCGAAGAGTAGATGGAGACGTAGTGACAATCCCTCCTGGGGCATCCGACTACTGTCGATCACGTGCCCGACACGCTTCCATTGACCCTCGCCCAGAAGAAGCACGAGTGTCCACGGTGCCGTCAGTCCCACGAAAGTCGCTTCTACGGACCCTGCGAATCATGTCGGGACGAATTGCGGGCCAAGTTGCGCAACGTTTCGCGCACGATCGAAGTCGCCGAGTACGAACCGAAGATGAACGTGACCCCCAACGCAGTGGCGTTGAAAGAGAACGACTGAGTCACTCGCCGGCGGTAGTCGGCAGTTGGTCCTCGCGCACGCCACCGCCGGGACGGAACGTGGAGTTGCGATCGTCCTGACCGGCCTGCATCTGCTGCATCATCGTGACCAACTCGGCCGAGGCCCGTTCATCGGCCATGATCTTTTGCATCACAGCCGCTCCGGCGCCCGCCATCAATGTCGCTTGATTGTCGTTCAAGAATTTCATCGACGCCCGCTGGCGTTCGGTCGTGCGATTGATTTCAGGGATCACGTAACGGGCGACCAGATCCCATGAGCGCCGGGTGTTCTCACGATTGGCCCAGTCGTGAGCGAAGCCCAGGACCACGCCGAATCCACCCGTGACTTCCTGGAGATTGCGAATCGTGCGCACGAGATCATCAGGGGTTCCGACCACTGCGGTTCCCGCGCTCGTGATCTGATCGAGAAGAGCCCACTTGTCTTCGACGTGTTGCGCCCCGGGACGGCCGAGGGTCCAGACGTTGTATTCGTTGTGCCAGCGCTGGAGACCGTCCACCGCCTCCTCACGAGCCTTCTCACGCGTCTCGGCGATGTGCCAACTCATTAGCACACGCCAATTCGAACGATCGACCTTCTGGCCGTGCTTGGCGGCGGCCTCTTCGGCGAAGGTCCACTGGGTGGGAAGAGCTGCCAGACCAGCGGTGGAGTTCGACGCAATCGACAACACGCCGCACCCGTACTTGCCGGCCAACTGCATTCCCGACGGAGACAACGTGGAAGCAGTGGCGATCGGCATGTTGTCCTGAACGGGCAGCAGCTGGAGCTGAGCGTCCTTCAAGGTGAACCAGTCGCTCTCATGGGTGAACCGATCCTCGCCACGCAGCAAGCGAAGTATCACCCCCATCGCCTCGTCTTGACGGTCACGTTGCACGAGCGGGTCGATGCCGAGTGTCCAGGCGTCACTGGGTAGAGCACCGGGTCCGGTGCCGAACATCGCCCGACCCTTGGTCATGTGGTCGAGTTGCACGATTCGTTGAGCGACGTTGAACGGATGGTGATACGGCAAAGAGACGACTCCGGTCCCGAGACGGATATTGCTCGTCTTCTGCCCAGCGGCAGCCAGGAACATTTCTGGCGAGGCGATCATTTCCCAGCCGCTCGAATGGTGTTCTCCGCACCAGAACTCGTCGAAACCGAGATGATCGAGGTGAGCGGCGAATTCGATATCGCTTTGGAATTGAAGGGTCGGGTTCTCGCCCACGGGATGGTGAGGCGCGAGGAAGGTTCCGAACTGGGTGCGGGCCGGACGCCCGCCGGGAAGACCGGTCGACATGGGAACAGAGTAGGTCTGCTTCTCGTTTTGCCTCTCAGCCGACACCCAGGTGGGGGCTAACCTATGGAAGCCCTTCGGGGACGTAGCTCAGCTGGCTAGAGCACCTGCTTTGCAAGCAGGGGGTCGTGGGTTCGAGTCCCATCGTCTCCACAACGCGAGTGAGCCCGGCCGTGCGGCCGGGCTCGTCGCTGTCGTGCAGGTTGATGGTCAGAAGTTCTTGACGAACGTCGTGACTGTGCCATTGGCCTCGGTCACCGAGATCCGCAGGGTCGTTGTGTTGGCGAGCATGCTGCCGACTCTCCAGGTCGAGACCGTGGCCGAATTGTTGGTGACTCGGGTCGCTTCACCCGAACCGGTCAAGCCAGGAGCCGACCAAGCGAAGTCGACACGGGAGATCTCGGCGGTTCCCTCAGTCAATTTGAAGGTCACCTCGAGTGGGCTCGATTTCACGACGACGAGATCTGACAGGGCAACCTTGAGGCCCGAGATCACGGTCGGGCTCACCGTCACGGTGGGTAGCACCGAGGGGATCTTCATCGTTGTGGTCGGCAGGATCGGCACTTTGATCGTCGGGATCACGATGGTGTTCTGTGGGGCTTCGTTCGTGGGAGCGGCGGGGTCGACGGCTCCGTCTTCGTTCACATAGGACTCGTTCGGGATGTCGTTGTGGTCGCTGTCGTCCTCGGCCGGGGCGGCGGGCTGAGCCACGACGGGGGCGGTGGTTTCCTGCTCGGCCGGGGCGACCGACTCATTCGAGGATTGGGCGTCGACGGGCTGGCTCTCGACGACCATCTCCGTGCTCGGCACATCGGTTTCGTCGGCCGAGTTGTCTGAGCCACAGGCGCTGGCGCCGATGACGAGGGCGGCAACGGTGAGTCCGAGGCCGGCGGCTCGGCGGAGGTTGGGGCGGCGGGTGATGTTCATGTCGTGTCCTTTGGTTCTGCGTGTGGCCGTTTGCCGCACACCGGACAAGAGCCGGACCGACGGGCGTCCTCGCGCTTTTCTTCAAGATTTTTCCAAGTTTGACAGACAGGCTCCCCAAGCAGGGGAAATCCGGCTAGATCGTGCCCTCGGCGAGACCGGATCTGACCTCCACGGCCCTCGCGCGGACCGCGTCGAGGTCGGACAACTTGAATGCCGCCCGCACCTGCTGCGCCACGCGGGGGTTTCTTCCCAATCGAGCCTCGTGCCGGGCCATGAAGTCCCAATACAAAGTGGTGAATGGGCAGGCATCGGGTCCGGTGCGCTCGGTGCGCTTGTATCGACACCCCTTGCAGTAGTCGCTCATCTTGTCGATGTAGGCACCGCCCGACGCGTAGGGCTTGGTGGCCATCTTCCCACCGTCGGCGAACTGCGACATGCCGATCACATTCGGAACCATCACCCATTCCGCACCATCGACGAAATTCGCCCACATCCATTCGGTCAGGGCCTGCGGCGAGCAGCCGGTGATGAGCGAGAGATTGCCGATGATCATGAGACGTTGGATGTGATGCGCCCAGCCGTGCCGTTTGATTTCGGCGAGAACGGTCGAGACGCATCGCATCTGCGTCGGCTGTCCGTTGAAGCATGCCGGAAGTGGATCGTTCGCCTCGAGAACGTTCATCTCGGCGTAGTCGGGCATCCAGAGCCAGTACAAACCCCAGACGTATTCCCGCCAGCCGATGACCTGACGAATGAATCCTTCGGCGGAAGCCAATGGCACTCGACCACGTTCGTATTCGATCTGAACGGCGTCGCACACTTCCTTCGGTGTCAGGAGACCCAGATTGAGATACGGCGACAACAGCGAATGAGCAAGATGCCACGACGAAGTAGTCATCGCATCCTCGTGCGGACCGAACTGCGGCAGGAGTTCGTGGAGGAAATGATCGAGTCGGAGCAGGGCACCAACACGATCGGTGGCCCAGATGCCGGTGGGTCGATCGCCGTGACAATACGGACCGATGTCGGCGAGGACTTCGTCGTCGAGCGAATCGAGATCCGATCTCTTCGGACTCGGCCAGTGGTTCAACCCATCCCGGGGTGGTGGCTGGCGATTCTCGGTATCGAGATTCCAGCGGCCCCCAACCGGCTCGTCGCCGTCCATGAGGTAGCCGAACTTCACTCGTTGGGTCCGGTAGAAGTCCTCCATCTTGAACGACTTTCGACCACTCGCCCACGAAGCGAATTCATCGGGATGACACAGGAACTGGTTCGAACGAACGACATGGCAATGCAAGGAACGCACGAGTTCGAGCCCCGACCAACTCGCGGGCTCCATCACGATCACCCGGGTTGGTTCGAACTCCACACGATGTTCATGAAGCCCCTGAGCGAGAGATGAGCTACGCCGATAGTCGACGATGAAGCCTTCGGCACGGAGTTCGGCGGCGAATCGACGCATGGCGGTGATCACCAGATGTGCGCGCTGGATGTGCCATGCCTTCGAATGCAGCTTTCCGATGCTCTCCACCATCAGAACTCGATGCGTTCTCGGCGTGGCATCGGCGAGTCCGGCAAACCCTCGGTTGAGCTGGTCTCCGAGGACCCATACCGTCTCCACCTCAACAGTGTGTCGGTCGGATCATCACGACGAGATGTCGTGCAGGGATCCGACCGACCTAGCGACGTCGAGAAGTCCGAGGCGCCTCATACGTTCGACAAGCGGATGAATGTTGCACACGATCCAGACCGCCCGCCCTTGTACATGAAGTGAGCGGACTGCGCCAGCAAGGATTCCGAGAGCCGACTCGTCGATCGAGGTGAGCCCATCCAAATCGATGGCGATCGCCGCGGCGGCCGAGCGACCTCCCTTGTGGACGGCGTCGTGGACACCGGGGATGGTGGCGATGTCGAGGTCCCCCGACACGGTGATGGTGAAGAGCGTCGGTGTTTCGTCGACGTCGACCCCAGATGCCATTGCGCACAAACTAGCCAATTGTCGAAGTGCCCGGCTGGCCCTCCCAGGCCATGGTGAGGCGCTCGCTCATCGTGACATCGGGAAGAAGAGCTCCGATGAGGGGGAGATCGGTGTGGTGAACACTCTCGACCACGACCGTCACACTCAACCGATCCTCCACGACCCGCACAGTGACTTCGTCATCGGACATCGTGTTGCGCGCCGCGTTCACTGGATCGTTGGAGATCGAAGCGGCGCGGGTGGCATCGCGACACAGGTGCACGAGGCGGACTTGGTCGACGATCAGAAGTCCGACCTCGACCATGAGAAGCAACATGAGGACGACTATTGGCAGCGTGAGAGCGAATTCGACCACCGCCTGACCGACGTCGCGTCGACGATCAGGGAACCTTGGAGATGACATTGTCGATGATGCGATCGAACAACTCGCCGATCTTGCCGGCACCGCCACCTCCGTTGGCCCACGCAACCACGAGGAGAGCGATGAGGGCAGCAGCCAGTATGACGAGCGCGTACTCGGATGTCGCCTGACCGGCGTCGCGGGGTTCGGACATTTTCGTTCCTTTCGGTGTCAGCCGATGCTGACGCTCGTGAAGGCGCTGATGATCACGGGCGCGATCACGAGGGCGATGAATGAAGGAAGGGTGCAGAGCACCAAAGGAAGTGAGAGTCGAACCGGAAGTTCACGAGCGCTTTCCTCGGCCCAACGACGCCGAGTGGAGCGGGCCTCGATGGCGAGTTGCTCGGCGGTGTCGACGACGGGAACTCCGAGGCGAACCTGATCTCGCAGCAGATCGACGACCGGCCAGACACCCGATCCAAGAAGCCGGGGCAGCTCTTCGAGTGATTCGTGGAAAAGTGCGCCGTCTTGGTGAGCTCGCACGCACGCCACGAATCCGTTGCGAACCTCGACCGGTGCGTGCCGGGCCGCAAAGTGGAGAGATTCGATGGGGGCAACCCCGGCACGTAGTGCGGCGACGATGATGTCGATGGCATCGGGGAGCGCGCGCAAAGTCACGGATCGGGATCGCCGAGCGCGTCGGCGGCGGAATTGACGCACTGTCAGTGCCCCGACTCCGAGCAGTGCCAGAACGATCATGTGCGACGGACGAGTGAAGTGGCCCAGAGTCGTCCGGTGAGATTGAGGGCCAGCCCAGCCACCAGACAGCCGACCCCGGGTGCCGTGCGCAGCATCGTCGTGCGCATCTGGTCGTTGTCGACGGCGAGCCAGACTCCGACGACGAGGGGCACCCAGGTCATCACCCGAATCGACGCGCGTGCGGTGCTCGCTTGAACGGCGCGCTCGGCTACGGCGTTGCGGCGTTCGGCAAGTGTTTGGGCAAGCGCGTCGAAATGGCGTTCAGCCGGGCCGCCGACATCGGCCGCCAGCGCGATCACATGCGCGACGAGGAGCTCATCGAAGGAAGCTGGCTTCGAGTCGACGAACTCGAGGCACGAGGCGCGCAAGGTGAGACCCTCGTCGTGTCGCTGGAGCACATGGGTGACGGCCCTGGTGGGATGCCTCTCGTTGGCCGAACGGAGAGCGGCGGTGAGAGTTTCGCCCGCCCGACAAGCCTGAGCCACGGCACTCGCGAGTGGCTCGAGTCGATGGTCGTCGCGAACCCGGCGTCTCATCAGAGGATCTCGATCTCGGCGATTCGACGCGAACCGGACGGCTTACGTTCGAGGTGAACCACCGCGTGGATGGCGTTGCGAACGAGAAGAGAGACGGTGGACGACGCAACACCTGGCATGAGTCGAGAAACCAGGAGTCGGAGTCGGTGGATGGCATCGGCCGCCGAATTCGCGTGGATGGACGCCAATGATCCGGAGTGTCCGGTGTTCAGTGCGTTCACCAATGTGACCGCTTCGCGATCTCGGATCTCGCCGATCACGATCCGGTCGGGGCGGAGACGTAAGGCCGTGCGCAGGAGATCGTCGAGTGTGACCTCTCCACGACCATCGGGTGTGGGCGGCCGGGCTTCGAGTCGGACGCAATGAGGGTGCGACACCACGAGTTCCTTGGTGTCCTCGAGCACCACGATCCGTTCGGAATGACGAATCGAATCGACGATCGCACTCAGCAAAGTTGTCTTGCCGGAGCCGGTTGCGCCGGAAACGAGGAGATTCGAACGTGACGAGACGAGGCCACGCAGGGTGTCTTGGTGGTCAGCATCGTCGGTGAAGTCGTCGATGGAACACCGTCGGTGGCGCAGAACGCGAAACGATGCTGTCGTCCCATCCGGCGAAATCGGAGGGATGACCGCACACAAACGTGTGCCGTCGGCCAGCCGTGCGTCGACGCTCGGCGACAACCGATCGAGTCGTCGTCCGAGTGGAGCCAAGATCCGTTCCAACGACGCGTCGAGAGCACCGGGCTCGAGCGATCCTGCGGGTATGAGTTGGCCATTCGCCTCGACCCACACATCGGTGCCGTTATTGACGAGGACGTCGGTGACGTCGGGACGGAGCATGAGGTGCTCGACCAATGCGGGGAGCGTCGACGGCATGCCCACGGTGTGGGCGCGAACCAAGAACTCGAGGAGGCTTTAGGAGTTCTGGAGTTTCTTGGCGGCGAAGGCCACCAGCCCGATGAGGGCGGCGAACACGAAGAGTCGCTTCATTGCGCTGAGGATAACGGTGCGGCACCGATGCCGATACCCTCGGCGGCGGAGGTGTCCGCACGCCTGGTGGGTGCCGCCGCCTTCAAAGCGGTTGGAACGAGTTCACTCGTTCGGCGGGTTCGATTCCCGTCCACCTCCGCCATGCGGAGGTCGCGCGGAATCGGGAGGAGCTTGCGACGGGTCCCGTCCACCTCCGCCACGCGGAGGTCGCGCGGAATCGGGAGGAGCTTGCGACGGATCCTGTCCACCTCCGCCACGCGGAGGTCGCGCGGAATCGACTTAGACGGCGAGCAGGTCGCGAGCGCCGGTGTCGGAACTCGGGTGCCGCAACTTGCTCATGGCCCGAGCCTCGATCTGACGGATGCGCTCGCGCGTGAGGTTGAAATGCTCACCGACCTCTTCGAGTGTGCGGGGCTCGCCACGATCGAGCCCGAAGCGCAACTTCAGGATCTCTCGCTCGCGCTCATCGAGCGGAGCAAGGAGTCGCTGAATCTCTTCGGGAAGAAGTGCAGTCGCCGCCATTTCGAAGGGACTTTCGGCCGAGCGATCCTCGACGACGTCACCGAGTTCGGCGTCGCCGTCCTCGCGGAGCGGCTCGCTCAGCGACAACGGTTCAGCCGCGAAGCGAAGGGCTTCGGTGACCTTGTCTTCGGGCATCTCGACTTCTTCGGCGAGTTCTCGAAGCGTTGGCTGACGACCGAACTTGAGCTCGAGGCGCGAACGTGCTTTCTGCAGGCGAGCCAAGGTGTCGCCGGCATGGACTGGCAGACGAATCGTTCGACCGGTGTTGGCAATACCACGGGTGATCGCCTGACGGATCCACCATGTTGCGTAGGTCGAGAACTTGAAGCCTTTGCGCCAGTCGAACTTCTCGACGGCATGCATCAGACCGAGGTTGCCTTCTTGGATCAGATCCAGAAGCGGCAGACCGGAAGCTTGGTACTTCTTGGCGATCGACACCACGAGTCGCAGGTTCGATTGAACGAATTGACGCTCGGCGGTTTCGCCGTCGCGAGCGAGGTTTCGCAACTCGCGCTTCTTGGCGGGAGTGAGCCCCTTGCCATCATTGGCGGCCATTTCGGCCTGCGCTGCCTTACCGGCTTCGATCTGCTTGGCGAGACGAACTTCGTCGTCCTTCGTCAGCAACGTGTACTGACCGATATCGGACAGATACAGGCGGACGAGATCTTCTTCGTCACGATCGACTCGGTCTTTGGCCACCTGTCACCCTCACTTCATCACAGGCATTTGCTCACTTGCTATCGCCCGATTCGGAGAAACGGACACTTACTGCTGAATGGTTTGCCAATCCCTCCGCAAGTAATTGGGCGGAACGATACCGACGACTTCGCTGGCCGCAACCATCGGACGAAAATGGGTCGCTAAGGTGCGCACAAGCGAACAAAGGAGTTCCTGTGGCGAATCCAGTTCTCAATGAAAAGAGCCTTCGTAAGGCCGCCGAATCCGATGCTGGATGGGCCGCACCAGCACCGGAATCACGTCGTCCGATCGACGACGGTCCGGTCAGTCCCTGGACGCCGACAACGGGATCCATGACCATTGGCGGAACCGTGTCAGCAACGGCGGTGCTGTTCGTGCTGCTCCTCGCGGCAGCCGTCGTCGGATGGTTCGGTGTGAAGGCTCCGGAAGGTGAGGTCTACTCGTTCCCCGGGTTTGCGATCGCCGGCGTCCTCGTCGGTCTCGTCTGCGCGTTGGCGTTGGCGTTCCGTCCGCAGTGGGCACGGGTATTGGGTCCGGTCTACGCGATCGCCGAAGGGCTCTTCATCGGCGCGGTGAGCCGTGCCTATGAGACGTACTACGACGGCATCGTCGTCCAGGCGGCTGGTGCCACCATTGCCGTCTTTGCAGTGATGCTCGCCCTGCACACCTTCCGCATCCTGAAGGTCACCGATCGCATGCGCCGAATCCTCGTGGGCGCCACGCTCGGAATTGCCGTCTTCTATGGAATCTCGTTGCTGATGTCGCTCTTTGGTGCCTCGCCGTCGTTCATCTCCTCGTCGTCGCCCCTCGGCATCCTCTTTTCGTTCCTCGTGGCGGGCCTGGCGGCGTTCAACTTGTCCCTCGACTTCGACTTCATCGAACGCGGAGTCGAACAGCGTCTACCTCGCTCGGTCGAGTGGTTCGCCGCTTTCGGCGTTCTCGTGACCGTCGTCTGGTTGTACCTCGAGATCCTGCGGTTGCTCGCCAAGCTCCGCGACCGGTGACACTCGACGACACCGTCACCGGCATCGACCGGCGGACCACCGCGGTTCTCGTCACGGCGCTCGTCTGTCTTTGGGGGGCGCGCTTCGGAGTCGAGGTCGCTCCCGCCGCATCTCCGACTCTGGCCTACATGTGCTGGTGGTCGGGCACGCAGATCTTCTTCTACCTGTTCGTACCACTGGCATTCGTCGCACTGACGCGCGGGTCACTTGCCGACATCGGTTGGAAGGCGCGAGGTACGTCGTCGCACTGGAAGATCTACGCCGGCCTCTTGCTGTTGGCTGTTCCCTTCGTCGTTGCGGCGAGCTTCTCGCACGAATTCCAACTCCGATATCCGCTGTACGACATCGTCCAGGGACAAAGTGGTGTTTGGGGAGACCTGGCCGTCTGGTGGCCGTTCTACTTCGCTCAGTTCATCGCCGTGGAGACGTTCTTTCGCGGGTTTCTCGTTCTCGGGCTTGCTCGCCGCTTCGGTGGGGCATCGGTGTTCCTCGCCACCGTGCCCTATCTGATGATCCATTTCGTGAAACCACCGGCTGAGGCGGCGGCGTCGATCGTGGGTGGGATCGTCATGGGAACGCTGGCGTTGAGGACGCGCAGCGTGTGGTGGGGTGTCGGACTGCATGTTTCGGTTGCGGCCCTGATGGATGTTCTCTCACTCGGTCACAAGGGCTTCATCTGGTGATGTTGCGTGGTGAGACGATGGCGGTCGGACTCGGCGGGGCTGTTCTTGGTGGGCTCGCCGGCCGGATGGCCGGATCGACGGCTTTGGGTGCGTCGATCGGTGCCGCCAACGGCATCATCGCTGGTCACCGTCGGATCTACGACTGGACCACGTTGCGTGGCCGTGGAGCGTTCGTCCTCGACTCCACCTGGTCCTTGGCGAGCACCGGAGCCGGACTGATCCTCCTGGGTAGTTCGAAGGTCAAAGAGCAGATCACCGGTCGCTCGTCCGGATACGACCACTCCCTTTCTTTCCGTCGGAACCGAATGGTTCACCGTGGTGGCGTTGTCCTGAGGCGTGGTTTTGCCGTCACCATCGGCAATGTCATCAACGGTGCCGCCAACCGTCAGGGAGAACTCACCGAGAGTCGTCGTCGACTCGTCGACGAACACGAAGAGGTGCATGTTTGGCAGGAGCGGGCATGGGGCCCTCTGTATCCGGTGTTGTATCTCGGATGGTTCATCGTCGGAGCTGCAGTCGCCCTGTTCCGACGGTCGCGCAATGATTCCGTATCGCTTGGCGACGAGATCGATTACCTAGCGTACTATCGCAATCCTTTCGAATGGCACGCGTATTCACGTGGAGGCGAGTGGCCACCTTCGTGGATCGACGCCGACCGTGTGTGGCGACGCCCGTTCAGATCGACTTCAAGAAACCAAGAAGCGCAGCGTTGAATTCGGCGGGGGCCTCCTGCTGGGTCCAGTGGCCAGCACCGGGGATGATCACTTTGCCCTTGTAGTTCGGCATCATCGAGTTGATGGCGTCGAGTGTGTCGAGGCGAGGGGCGATCACGCCGTCCTTGTCACCACCGATGAAGAACGTCGGCATCGTCATCACGGTCGGACTGATTTCCTTGGTGACTTCGTAGTTGGCGTCGAAATTTCGATACCACGAGACCGGACCGAAAAAGCCGCTGTGACTGAATTGTTCGACGTAGTAGTCGAGGTCGGCTTGTGGAAGCCATGACGGCAGTTCGGAAGGTATGTCGGTGAACATGTCGAGGAATCCGGTTCCCTCCATCGGAGGTAGTTCCGAGATGTCGGTCGGTCCGGGTCGGTATTTGGCACCGGATGCGCCCCACATGATGTTGTGCATCGTGCGACGGACGTCAGCTTCGAATTCGCGTTCAGCCGGACCGACTTCTTGGAAATACAGGATGTAGAAGAAGCGGTCACCGAAGGTCATCTTGAAGAGCTCGGTCGGTTTCATCGGCCACGGAGTGAACGGAACGCTGACCCCCACCACGGAGTCGCATCGCTGAGGGAACAAACGACCCGTCTCCCAGACGACGAAGGCTCCCCAGTCGTGGCCGACGAATGATGCCGTCTCGTGTCCGGTGGCATCGAGTAGCCCGATCAGATCACCAGTGAGGTTTCGAATCCCGTAGGCGTCGACCGCCTTGGGTGCACTGGAAAAGCCGTAACCGCGCTGATCGGGTGCGAGGACGTGGTAACCGGCGTCGGCCAGAACTGGTATCTGGTGACGCCAGGAGTGCGCGGATTCGGGAAAGCCGTGACTCAAAACGACACACGGCGAATCAGGGTCGCCGGCCTCCATCACCTTCAGATCGACGCCGTTCACGTGGATCGTGCGCTGGCGGACGTCGGCCACCTTCAGTCCTTTCGTCGGGTGAGCGGATGACGCGCCAGAACCTCGTCGGGAATCGGATCACCGGTGATCTCGTCGGTCCAGTAGGTGCCGGCTTCGAGTCGGGCCAGTGCGGTCTCGACATCGGCGAGATCTCGCTCGATGGCATCGATCGAGTGAGCGGCTTCGTTCTTGTCGTCGGGAGATGCGGCCATCGACATGGAGCCACAGTAGTGGTCGGGCAGTAGCGTGGCGACCCATGGCCACACCCTTCCCTCCCTTCGACGGTTCCGCTCCCAAGTCGCAGCAGTTCGCGGCGGCGCCCGAGATGGGAATCGACTCGTCGAAGCGCTACACGGCGACGATGCAGACCTCGATGGGCACCCTTGTCATTGCTCTCGATCCGATCAAGGCCCCCAAGACGGTCAACAACTTCGTGTTCCTTGCGTTGAATCACTATTACGACGGCGTCATCTTCCACCGCATCATCCGCGGATTCGTCTGCCAAGGCGGCGATCCCACCGGAACGGGACGCGGAGGCCCGGGTTATCGCTTCGAGGACGAGTTGCCCAAGGCCGGGCAGTACGAGATCGGTTCACTCGCCATGGCCAATGCGGGTCCGAACACGAATGGTTCTCAGTTCTTCATCATCAGTGGCGCAGATGGAGTTCGTCTGCCACCGCAGTACTCACTCTTCGGCAAGGTGGTGAAGGGTCTCGAAGTCGTCGAAGCGATGCAGAGCGTTTCCTGCGGACCCGGTGACCGGCCGCACACCGATGTCGTGATCGAGTCGGTCTCCATCGCCGTCGCCGACTGATTTCGATGGAGCGGATCGAGTTCGTCTCGATCGGTTCGGCCCGTCGGATCGCCCTCGCTGCCCAAGGGTTCTCGACTTCGCGCCCCATCGGTCGTGTCGACCGACGTCACTTTGCGAAGTCCCTCGGCGCGATGGGCGTCATTCAGATCGATTCGGTGAACGTTTTGGTGAGGAGTCAGGAACTACCGCTCTTCGCCCGATTGGGCTCGCATCCGCGCCATCTGATCCCGCACGCGACTGCCAAAGGTGA